>JAJXXG010001061.1 GCA_021781255.1 Acidobacteriota bacterium | reverse complement strand
CTGTGGTCAGGGTCTTGCCTTCGCGCTCAAGCTGGCGTGCGCGCACCTCGGCGAGCGTGTTGGCGGCGGAGGCTCCGCTCATGACGGCGTAGCGCGCGGTGGGCCAGGCGAAGAGAAAGCGGGGATCGTAGGCCTTGCCGCACATGGCGTAGTGGCCGGCACCGAAGCTGCCGCCGATGATGACGGCGATTTTAGGCACGACGCTGGTGCTGACGGCGGAGACCATTTTTGCGCCGGCGCGGATGATGCCGGACCACTCGGCGTCCTTGCCGACCATGAAGCCGTTGACGTCATGGAGGAAGATGAGCGGCACGAGGTTCTGATTGCAGTCCATGATGAAGCGGGCGGCCTTTTGCGCGCTCTCGGTGTAGATGACGCCGCCGACCTCGATGCGTTTGGCTCCGGCAGCGGGGCCCATGGCGACGGTCTGCATCTGGTTGATTTTCTGGTTGGCGACGATGCCGACGGCATGGCCGCCGATGCGCGCATAGCCGCAGAGCACGGTGCGGCCGAAGTCGGCTTTGTATTCGTCGAAGCGGCTGCTGTCCACGATGCGCGCGATGACTTCGCGCATGTCATAAATGTTGCTTGCGCCGGGCGCGGGATTGAGCAGCGCGTAGACATCCTGAGCGGGATAGGCGGGTGCGTCGCGGCCGGTGTCGTATGCAATGCGGGAGAATGCGTGCGGCGCGGATGCGGCAGTGCGCTGGCCCATCTTCTCGACGAGGGAGCGCATGCGGGCGAGGCAGTGCTGGTCGTCGGGCTCCTTGAAGTCGACGGTGCCGGAGACTTCAGCGTGCATGGCCGCGCCGCCGAGCTCTTCAGCATCGGTGCGCTGGCCGATGGCGGCCTGCACGAGCGATGGGCCGGCGAGGAAGAGGCCGGAGCCCTCGGTCATGAGGACGGTGTCGGTCATGACGGGCAGATAAGCGCCGCCGGCCACGCACATGCCCATGATGGCGGTGATTTGCGGAATGCCGAGCGAGCTCATGACGGCGTTGTTGCGGAAGACGCGGCCGAAGTCGTCGGTGTCTGGAAAGACGTCTTCCTGGAGGGGGAGAAAGACGCCGGCGGAATCGACGAGATAGAGGGTGGGGATGCGGTTCTCAAGCGCGATGGTCTGAGCGCGGAGCACCTTTTTTGCCGTCATGGGGAAGAAGGCTCCGGCTTTGACGGTGGCATCGTTGGCGATGATCATGCAGAGGCGTCCGCAGACGCGGCCCAGGCCGGTGACGACGCCCGCGGCAGGCGCGCCGCCGTATTCGGTGTACATGCCGTGCGCGGCCCAGAGGCCGAGTTCAAGCAGCTCGGCGCCTTCGTCGAGGAGGAGCTTGAGGCGCTCGCGGACGGTGAGGCGGCCTTTGCTGTGCTGGGCATCAGCGGCTTTTGGGCCGCCGCCCAGGCGGATGCGATCGGATTCGGAGTGAAGCTGGGTCATCAGCGCCAGGAGCGCGTCGCGGTTGGCGCGGGCGCGGGTGGAGCCTGTGTCCAGCGTTGAGGGCAGCGTGTTTTCCGGTTGCAAAGCCTCCGCCATGTCGTCATCCACTGAAACCGCAGACTATAGCACCTTTAGCAGCCGGCGCGCATCCGGGCGACAGAAGGTGAGATGCAGGGAATGAGGAATGAGAGAGCTGACGAAGGAGCTTCCCCTTGCAATGCGGGGGATCTTTCAGGGGCTGAAGCCCCTTTATTGTTGGGGGGCTGCTTTCGGCACGGCTGAAGCCGTGCCCTGACACGAGGCCTGCCAGCGGCGCGCTTTTCCGCAAGCTGTGAAGTTGTGCCTGACACGTTGCGGCGACACAGGAGCTGAAAAGGCGATCCATGGCGGTCTGTATGTAATGGGTAAAGCCCTATCCTTCACAGGTTGGTTTTCATGCAGATGCCGGAAGGCCCTGAAGCAGCGCTGGCGATTGGGTGTGCTGCGAAAATGGTGCAACCTGCGCGCCGGCAGGGGGCATGCGCGGGGCCATTTCACGGCGTCGGAGTGTCATTAGAGATATGATGTTTGCAGGTAAATCCTTGCAGGAAGGTCCGTCGCGCAGGCAACTGTGACCACCGGGAGTTGTGACAATTGAAAGCGATTGAAGCCAGGAAGGTGGAGCTGTTTGATACAAGCCTTCGGGACGGGTTACAGCAGCCAAACCTTGAAATTTCAGTACCGGGGGCGGTAGGCCTTCTGCAGCGCATGTCCGCATTTGGCGTGCGGTATGCGGAGATTGGCTTTGCGGGCGCGAACCAGTTTGTGGGCGACCTGACGAGCGCGCTTTCTCTGGTGGATACGGGCGCGATTCAACTGGCGCTGTTTGGCAGGACGCGCGGGCGCGGCACCAGGGTGCAGGACTGGCCGGACGTGCAGTTCATTGTGCGCCACAAGGAGCGGATACCGGTTGCGGTGATTGTGGTGAAGTCGCGGCTGCTGGATGTGATGAAGTCGCTGGAGACCACGCCGGAAGAAAATCTGCTGATGGCCTACGAGACGGTCGAGTGCCTGCACGACAACGGGCTCAATGTGTTTGTGGATCTTGAGCACGCCATGGACGCGACGTGCGGGCGGCGAGAAAACGGCATTGAATGCGATGCGGATTTCAAGCTGCGCAGCCTGGAGTATTTTAACCAACTGACAGAGCAATGCGTGAACCAGAAAGTGAGCCGCATTGTGGTGTGCGACACGACGGGCGGCGCGAGCCCGGAAGAAGTGGCACAGGTGATTGGCGGGCTGACGCGCGCGTATCCGAATGCCGGGATAGGATTTCATGGGCACAAGGATCGCGGGCTGGGCGTGGCGAACACGCGGGCGGCGGTGCTGGCAGGCGCAGTGCAGGTGCAGGGCACGCTGCTGGGCACGGGCGAACGCTGCGGCAACGTGAATCTGACGACGGTGATTGGCGGCATGCAACTGCGGGGCGAGGCGGAGTTTGTTCCGGCCGAGTCGCTGGCGGGGCTCACGAGCCTGGCGCATTCTGCTTACGCGGCCTTCAGTCTTGAGGTGCCGCACGGCGCTCCCATCGTGGGCCCGGGGGCGTTTGGGACGTGGGCCGGGATGCATGGCAGCAGCGAGCGCAAGAATCCGGGGGCGTATCTCTGGTGCGACCCGGCGCGGGTTGGCGCCAATCCGACGATCGGTGTGAACAGCCTTTCTGGCAGAGCGAACGTCATTCTGCTGTCGGAGGCACTGGGCGTTGGGCTTGATTCCGTGCAGGCGCAGGCGCTGATGGACGCCAACCTGGCGATGATTGACGGCGGCGGCTTCACGGTGAGCGAGGTGTCGTTCAGGCTGGCCTGCATGAAGGTGCTGAAGACGCTGCACAATCGGTTCAGCGTAAAGGGATGGCGCGTTGTTGATGAGTCGGATGCGGCCGGGAACCGATGTGTGCAGGCGACGATGACGCTGCAGATCGGCGACCAGACGGTGACGACTACCGCCGAAGGCGCAGGCCCGGTGGATGCGCTGACCAAGGCGATGCGGCAGGAGTTGGAGAACTGGTATCCGGCACTGAAGCGGATGCGGCTGGGCACATTCAGCGTGACGGCGATTGACGTTTCTGCCCACGACTCGGCGGCGCACGTGCGCGTTACGGTGAGCTTCAACGCCGAGAGTCACGAGCCCTGGATTACGGCTGGCGTGAGCAGCGACATGAACCAGGCGGCGCTGATGGCGATTGTGGATGGGTTTCACTACTGGCTGCAGCAGTGCTCGGATGAGGCCGAGGCTGCCGAGGCGCAGGTGGCGCAACAGGCGTAAGGCAACACAGAACAACTTTTCTTATGCGGCTCTTTGTCGGGATTCCACTGGCGGAGGAGACGGGCGCGGCGCTGGCAGCCGTGGAAGCGCGGCTGCGCGCGAAGGCGCCGAGACTGCGCTGGTCGAAGCCGGAGTCGCGGCATATTACTCTGCAGTTTCTTGGTCAGGCGAGCACAGAGCAATATGAGGCTGTGAAAGCGCGGCTGAGCGAGGTGCATGCAGCGCCGGCGCCGATTCAACTTGAAAAGCTGAGCTGCTTTGAACGCACAGGCGTGCTGCACGTGGGCATCGAGTTGACGCCGCAGCTTGTTGCGCTGCAGCAGAGCGTGACAGGGGCGAGCCGGTTGTGCGGATTTGTGCCGGAGGCGCGCGCGTATCAGCCGCACATCACGCTGGCGCGCAGCCGGAGCAGCGAGGACAGGCGGAGAGTTGCAGAGCTGGCGAAGAGCGTCACGCGATCGCCGCGCTTGCCGCGCTTTGTGGCGCACGAGTTCGTGCTGTACGAGAGCTTTCCCGGACAGGCGGGCTCGCGCTACGAAGTGCGGGCGCGGTTTGCGCTGAGCGCAGGAAGCCGCTGAGTTCCCTCCAGTATGATTTGAGGTTGCAGAATGGGTTCCTTTGGGGGACTTCCGGTGACTCGATGACGATGTTTGCACCTGCTGAGCGCGACGGCACAGCGCAACTGCCCCGGACGATGGGGTTCTGGGATGTGCTGCTCTTCAATATCGCCACGGTGCTTGGGCCGCGCTGGATTGCGGCAGCAGGGCACAACGGAACGTCGTCCATCAGCCTGTGGGTCATTGCGGCAGTTTTTTTCTTTGTGCCCGGCGCGCTGGTTATCAACGAGCTTTCGTCGCGCTTCCCAGTCGAGGGCGGGCTGTATGCGTGGTCGCGGGAAGCGTTTGGCGACTTTCACGGCTTTATCGCCGGGTGGACTTACTGGATTTACACGGTCTTCTATTTCCCGGGCCTGCTGTTGGCGAGCGCATCCATGGCCGCATACATCATGGGCGGACGCGGCGCGGCGCTGGCGCAGAACCGGCCATTTCTGCTGACGGTTTCGCTTTCACTGCTGCTGGTCGCGGTGATCTTGAACATCGTCGGGCTGAACGTCGGCAAGTGGCTGCAGAATGCGGGCGGTGTGGGAACGTATGTGCCTCTGCTGATGCTGGCGGGCATTGCGGCGATTGTGAGCTGGCGTTATGGCTCGGTGACGCACTTCACCGTGAAGAACATGCTGCCAGCGTGGAACTGGGACACGGTCAACTTCTGGTCGCAGATTGCGTTTGCATTCACCGGGCTGGAGCTGGTGTCTGCCATGAGCGAAGAGGTGCGCGATCCGCGCCGCACGCTGCCGCGGGCAGTGTTTGGCGCCGGAGCGCTGATTGCGCTGATGTATATTGGCGGAACTTTTGCGGTCCTCTCGCTGACGCCCGCGGCGGGTCTCGATCCGCAGAGCGGGGTGTTTCACGCGATCACGGTTGGATCCATCGCGCTGCGTGTTGGCTTTCTGGGCATCCTTGCCGCTGTGCTGGTGACGGTGGGCAACGCGGGCGGCGTGGGCAGCACGGTGGCCGGCATTGCGCGCGTGCCGTTTGTGGTGGGCATCGATCGCTATCTGCCTGCGGTGTTCGGGAAGATTCATCCTCGCTGGAAGACGCCGTATATTTCGATTCTCGTACAGGCCGCGGTGTCTGGAGCGATTCTGCTGGGAAGCCAGATCAACGAGACGACGCGCGGCGCGTATCAGTTCCTGATCGATGCGGCGATTATTCTCTACTTCATTCCATTTCTTTACATGTTTGCGGCGGTCATCAAGCTGGCGCGCCGCAAGGATCGCAGGGAGAACCAGCAGGCCGTGCTGGTGCCGGGCGGAGCGGCCGGTGTGTGGATCTGCGGCGGGCTGGGCTTTCTGGTCGTTCTGATGGGCATTCTTGTTTCGCTGGTGCCGCCGGGCGACTCGGCAGACAAGCTGGGCTTTGAGCTGAAGCTGGTTGGCGGCACAGTCGCATCGGTGCTGCTGGGGCTCATCCTTTACTGGCGTGGCGCGCGGGCGAAGAAGACGGAGCGGCAATAGCGCCGAAAAAACCAAGTTCTGCGCCTGGTACCCTGACCATGTGAATTTGTTGCTTCCCAGGTCTCAAAATCGAGGCCTGGGGCACTCAGAGTTCATGGTCATCAATACCAAATCCTGCGGTCGCAGGACTAGTCATAGCGGCCGAAGGCTTCGAGATGGTTTGCGTGCAGTTCGCGCCGCTCGACGGGCGAGGACAGAACTGTTGAGGTGGACGTGGCGCCCAGCGCGGAGAGCTTGTCAATGAGCGCTTCGAGGTGGCGGATGGAAACGACATTCGCTTCGATGACAAAAGACTCGTCGCCGGTGATGCGATGGCAGCGGCTTATCTCCGGGAGCTCCTTGATTGCGGTCACAGCGCGACTGACCTGCAAGTCTCCGCCGGGAATGGTGAGGCGCACCAGCACGCGAATGGGAAGGCCGAGTTTTGCGAGGTCGAGCGTGGCGTGATAGCCGGTGATGACGCCGGCTTCCTCCAGGCGGTGAACGCGCTCGGCGACGGCGGGCGTTGAGAGGCCAACCTTTCTGCCCAGTTCGGCGAACGACAGACGGGCGTTGTGCTGCAGGCATTCGAGAATCCGCCACGCAATCGCATCGAGCTCAACGACATTTGGAACCGTCTTATGGGTCACAGGCAAGCAATCCTTAAGCCGCTCTGCCATTATGCCTAATCTCATTAGGCTGTGGCGCATCATTTTCATCGAACCACACTTCACTGTGGCACGTGGTAAGCCTATCGTATCGCGTAGCCGGGAACACTTCCCTTCGTGTCCCCAATTGCGTTTCCGGCACAGGAGGTTCAGACATGAGCGCTTCCCTGCACTCTGCACCCAGTTCCCTTTTGTCACATGCGGTGGATTTTCTGCCGCTGAAGGGGACCGACCACGTGGAGTTCTACGTTGGCAATGCGCGCCAGGCCGCGTACTTTTACCGGGCGGCGTTTGGCATGCAACTCGTGGCTTATGCAGGACCCGAGACCGGCCAGCGCGATCGGGCCTCGTATGTGGTGCAGCAGGGCAAGATTCGTTTTGTTCTGACCACGTCGCTGCGCAGAAGCGATGCCATTGCGGGGCACGTGCATACGCATGGCGACGGCGTTCGCGCGGTGGCGCTGTGGGTGGACGACGCGCGCCGGGCATGGCGCGAGACAACGAGCCGCGGCGCGGTGAGCGCTGCCGAGCCGCGTGTGTTGCAGGACGAGCATGGCGAGGTTGTGCTGTCGAGCATCCGTGCGTACGGCGACACGATTCATACGTTTGTTGAGCGCGGCAACTATGCGGGCGCATTTCTGCCGGGCTTTCGCGCAGTTGAGCATGACACGGTGGCGCGACCGGTGGGCCTGCTGCACATTGATCACATGGTGGGCAATGTGGGCTGGCATGAGATGGACGAGTGGGTGAAGTTCTACGCCGACGTGATGGGATTCACGCTGTATCAGCACTTTGATGACAAGGACATTTCGACCGAGTACTCGGCGCTGATGTCGAAGGTGATGGCCAATGGCAACGGATACGTGAAGTTCCCTATCAATGAGCCGGCGGAGGGCAAGCGGCGGTCGCAGGTGGAGGAATTTCTGGACTTCTATGCCGGCCCGGGAGTGCAACACATTGCGCTTGCGACCGATGACATTCTGCACACGGTGAGCCGGCTGCAGGAGCAGGGCGTGGAGTTTCTGCGCGTGCCGCACACCTATTACAGAGAGCTGCAGCAGCGTGTGGGGGCGATTGACGAGCCGGTTGACGAGCTGGAAAAGCTGGGCATCCTGGTGGACCGTGATGATGAAGGATACATGCTGCAGATTTTTACGCGGCCCGTGGAGGATCGGCCGACGCTGTTCTTTGAAATCATTCAGCGCAAGGGCAGCCGCAGCTTTGGCAAGGGAAACTTCAAGGCGCTGTTCGAAGCCATCGAACGCGAACAGCAGGCGCGCGGGAATCTGTAGCCGCGCACGTGGAGGATGCCATGAGTACCGCAGTTCATTCAGCGGCCGCGCCGTACATTATTGAGCAGGACTACGCGGGCTATACGGAGGAGCAGCACGCTGTGTGGGCGGAGCTTGTGGGGCGCGTGCTGCCCGAGCTGCAACAACATGCGGCGCGGGAATATCTGGAGGGGCTGGAGATTATCGGACTGCGGCGGGAGCGGCTGCCGGAGCTGGCGGCGATCAGCGCGCGCCTCAAGCCGCGAACAGGCTGGAGTTCAACGCCGGTGAGCGGTTTTCTGCCGGCGCCCGCGTTTTTTGAGATGCTTGCGACGCGGCGCTTTCCGACGACGACGTGGCTGCGCAGCCGGGAGTCGCTCGAATACACGCCGGAGCCGGACATTTTTCACGATGTGTTCGGGCATGTGCCGATGCATGCGCACGCGCTGTTTGCGGACTTCCTTGAGCACTACGGGCGCGTGTGCGCGTCGGTCACGGACGGTGGAGTGCTGGAAAAGCTGGGGCGTCTCTTCTGGTACACGGTGGAGTTTGGCGTGATACGGCAACGGGGCGAGATCAAGGTGTATGGCAGCGGACTGATCAGCTCACATGGCGAATGCCGGAATGTGATTGACGGCCATTGCGCGATTCGCGATTTCAGGCTGGATGAAGTGGTGAACACGCCGGTGAAGGTGGATGAGCTGCACAAGCTGCTGTTTGCCGTGAGCAGCTTTGACGAGATTTACGATGCGATGCACGAGGCGGAGCGGCGCGCGATGCGCAATGAACTGTGAAGAGGGGGATGGATGGCTGCTGAGATTGCGTACCAGAGCGGGTTTGGCAACGAGTTTGCGATAGAGGCGGTGGCAGGCGGGTTGCCGGTGGGGCAGAATGCGCCGCAGAAACATGCTCTTGGCTTGTATACCGAGCAGTTCAGTGGCACACCGTTTACCACGCCGCGGGCGACGAATCGCCGCACCTGGACGTATCGGATTCGTCCGTCGGTCACGCACCGCCCTTACGAAGAGATTTCAGCGCGGCTGATGCGCAGCGGGCCATTCACTGCGATTCCGACGACGCCGAATCAACTGCGCTGGGACCCGCTGCCGCTGCCCGCGGAGGCAACGGACTTTGTGGACGGCATCGTGACGCTGGGCGGCAATGGCGATCCGGCCATGCAGGCAGGCGTCGCGATTCACTTGTATGCCGCGAACGCCTCGATGCACGACCGCTTCTTTTATAGCGCGGATGGGGAGTTTCTGATTGTTCCGCAAATGGGGACGCTGCGCTTTCATACTGAGCTGGGCATTCTTGATGCCGCTCCCGGCGAGATCTGCGTGATTCCGCGCGGCGTGAAGTTTCGCGTTGTGCTGAAGGAGAAGCATGCGCGCGGATATATCTGCGAGAACTATGGGCTGCCGTTCCGGCTGCCGGAGCTTGGAGCCATTGGTGCGAATGGACTGGCGAATGCGCGCGACTTCAAGAGCCCGGTGGCGGCGTACGAGGATCGCGATGGGGAGTTTCGTATCACCGCGAAGTTTCTGGGCAGGCTGTGGGATGCGGCGATTGACCACTCGCCGCTGGATGTGGTGGCGTGGCACGGCAACTACGCGCCGTACAAATATGACCTGGCGCTATTCAACTGCATCAATACAGTTTCGTTCGATCATCCGGACCCGTCGATTTACACCGTGCTGAGCTCTCCCTCGGCGATAGCAGGCACGGCCAACTGCGACTTTGCAATATTTCCTCCGCGCTGGATGGTTGCCGAGCACACGTTCAGGCCGCCGTGGTTTCATCGCAACCTGATGAACGAATTCATGGGCCTGGTGTTTGGCGCGTATGACGCGAAGGCGGAGGGCTTTGTGCCGGGCGGCGCGAGCCTGCACAACTGCATGGCCGGGCACGGCCCGGACGCAGAGACGTTTGAGCGCGCGAGCGAGGCGGAACTGAAGCCGCAGTATCTGGCCAACACGCTGGCGTTCATGTTTGAGACGCAACTTGTGGTGCGTCCCACGGAGTTTGCGATGGAAACCAAAATCCTGCAGCACGAGTACTTCGAATGCTGGCAGGGACTGAAGAAGCGCTTTGTGCCGCCGGCAGGCGCAAAGCGAGTACGCGGATGAACGCAATCCGCAGTCTGCTGGCCGACCTGATTGACTATGCTGGCCTGTACCCGCCGGCAGCGCTGGACATGCGCTCAGCGGTGCGGAATTACGTGAGTTACAGCCAGGGCGAACATGCAGAGGCGCTGGGACGCTTTGTTGTGAACATGAATCGGCTGGGCGAGCTGCGCGAGGCGGCGGGTGCCTCACTTGGCGCGATGCGGTTGAGCGTGATTGCCGCGTCGGTGGACGACTGCTCATCGCTGACGCAATGCGTGCATGACGGGCTGCGGATTGATGCGGTTGAGTTCAAAACAGTTCGCCCATCCGAGATCAAACACCTGAGCGCATGTGTTCCCGCGGGCATAACGGCGTTCTTTGAAGTGCCGGCCGGCGGCGAAATGCGAGTGGCGCTTGAGGCAATTGCAGAAGCCGGCGCGTGCGCGAAGCTGCGCATGGGCGGCGTGGTTGCGGAGGCATTTCCAGGCACGCAGGCAGTGGCGGATGCGCTGCAGGCGCTTGCCGCGCGGCGTATTGCCTTCAAGGCGACGGCAGGGCTGCATCATGCGATTCGCTCGCGTCACGCGTTTACGCTGGAGCCGGGCGGGGCCGCGGGAATGATGCATGGGTTTGTGAATCTGTGCTGCGCGGCGGCGCTGATACACTGCGGCGGAGAGGCCGACGAAGCGCGGCGCGTGCTGGACGAAGAAGACGCCGGTGCGTGGCGCGTTACCGCGGATGGGATTGGCTGGCGCAGCCTGGAGTGGAGCGCGGAAGAGCTGCGCGCGGTGCGCCGCGAGTTCTTCCTCAGTTTCGGGTCCTGTTCGTTTGAAGAGCCGATGCACGATCTGGAGGCGCTGGGATGGCTGTGAGCAGAAAAAGCTGGGTTGCCTCGGCCAACGATCCCGCGTCTGACTTTCCCATTCAGAATCTGCCCTACGGTGTGTTTCTCTATCAAGAAGAGAGGCGCATTGGCGTTGCGATTGGCGACCGGATTCTGGATCTGCGTGCGTGCGCGCGGGCGGGTTTGCTGGCGGGGCTGGCGGAAGAGATTGTCGCGGCGTGCGGAGCCGAGTTGCTGAATCCGCTGATGTCTCTTGGGCGCGGCGCGTGGCATGCGCTGCGCATGCGGATCACTGAACTGCTGGACGCGGAAGAGGCAAGCAAGCCGATGCAGGGCCGGGTGGAGCCGCTGCTGACGCCGATGCGCGAGGCGGTGATGCAGCTTCCGGCGCAGATTGGCGACTATACGGATTTCTACGCTTCGATTCATCACGCCACGCGGGTTGGCAGGCTGTTCCGCCCGGACAACCCGCTGCTGCCGAATTACAAGTATGTTCCCATCGGCTATCACGGCCGCGCGTCATCGATTGCGGTGAGCGGTGAGGAGATTCGCAGGCCGTGCGGGCAGACAAAACCGCCAGCGGGCGAACCGATTTTTGGACCGACAAGATCTCTGGACTACGAGCTGGAGGTTGGCGTGTTTGTGGGCCCGGGCAATGCGCTGGGGCGGAGCATTCCGATTGCGGAAGCCGAGGAGCACGTCTTTGGTCTGTGCCTGGTGAATGACTGGTCAGCGCGCGACGTGCAGGCATGGGAATACCAGCCGCTGGGCCCATTTTTGGCGAAGAATTTTGCTACGACGATTTCGCCCTGGATTGTGCCGATGGAGGCGCTGGCTCCCTACCGGGTGCGCGGGCCGGAACGCGCGACGAACGACCCGGCGCCGCTGGCGCACCTGCGCTCGCCGTCAGCGGAGACGGATGGCATCGACCTGACGCTGCAGGTTTATCTCGAATCGCAGCAGATGCGGCAGACGGGCGCGGCGCCGATGCTGCTGAGCACGGGCAATCTGCGCGAGCTGTACTGGAGCATCGTGCAACTGGTGACGCACCACGCAAGCAACGGGTGCAATTTGCGGCCCGGCGATCTGCTGGCCACGGGAACCGTCTCCGGCGCCGCGACTGGATCAGAGGGTTGCCTGCTGGAGAAGACGCGCGAGCAGGGGCCGATTGCGCTGCCCGGCGGGGAGCAGCGCACCTTCCTCGAAGACGGCGACCGGGTGACGTTCCGCGCTCATGCGCAGAGGGCCGGGATGCCGCGAATCGGATTTGGCGAGTGCGCGGGAGTGGTTGCCGCAGCCGGACCGGAACGGCAGGAAAGCTCGAGATCAGCCTCGGCTTTCTAGCCGGGATAGGCTCCCGTAATGTAGCCCTCGAGCGCTTGAATTGCCTTTTCCTGGCCTGAGATCACCCACCGTACCAGGTCGCCGATGGAGACGACGCCTACGACGGTGTCTCCCTCCAGCACGGGGAGATGGCGAAAATCGTGCTGCGTCATCAAGGCCATGCATTCATCCACCGTGTGCCGCGAGCTGACGAAAATAACCGGGCTGGTCATGATCTGGCTGACGAGTGTTTCTTTGGAGGGGTGTCCCATCAGGACGCCTTTGCGGGCGTAGTCGCGCTCTGACAGGATGCCGACCAGGCGGCCATTGGACAGTACAAGCAAGGCGCCAATGCCGTACAAGGCCAGCTTCTCGATTGCCTCATAGACGGACTGCTCGGGCGCTATGGAGAGGACTTGGTTCTGAGCCTTGCTCTTGAGCACCATTCCAATCGTGTCGGTAATCTTCATCGGACCCTCCTGGCTCTGAGCGACCGCCTGCCTTCGCGTACATCCCATCCCGGGCAGGTTTCGCCGTTGTGGAACAGCAGTGTATCCCGGCCCGCGCGGACCTGTCGCATCGGCTCCGGCTTGTGTGAGCCTGCTCGCATTTGCCGGGCCGGCGAACCGTCCACGGCGCTGACGAACTTCTCCCGCTGGGGCATGAAGTCAATACTATAGCCCATCTTGATTCCGCTCGAACAGTGCAGAGAAGGATAAAGCGAGTGAGGGCGCGGAAGCGGAGCCGCGGCTTGTGCAGGATTGCCGGGTCGCGCGGTATGCCGGAGCAAGCGGGAGTTTGCGCTTGCCCGCCTTTGCCTGTGGCCCATATGCTTGTCCAGCACTGACGAAAAGTATCCATGGGCGCGCGTTCCCAGCGTGACATCGAGCGAGGTCAATCAGGAGAATGAACAAGCGGGAGTTTCTGAAGGCATCGGGAGTATTTGTGACCGGGAGCATGTTGTCCCAGTTTGGGGGCGCTGAGCCGCCGGCCGAGCATCGCACCAATTGGGCAGGCAACCTGACCTACAGCACGGACAGCCTGTACACGCCGGCGACGGTGGAAGAGGTGCAGCGCATGGTGAAGAGCTGCGACCGTCTGCGCGCGCTGGGCTCGCGCCACTCGTTCAACACGATTGCCGACAGCAGGCATCACCAGATTTCGCTGAAGGGCCTGGGCGAGATGACGCTGGACGAGAAGGCGCGCACGGTGACGATTGGCGGAGGCGTGACGTATGGCGTGCTTTCGCCGTGGCTGGATGCGAAGGGATACGCGCTGCACAACCTGGCCTCGCTGCCGCATATTTCGGTGGCGGGGGCGATTGCCACGGCGACGCACGGATCGGGCATTCACAATGGCAATCTGGCCACGGCTGTGGAGGCGCTGGAGATGGTCACGGCCGATGGGCAGCTTGTGCGTGTGTCGCGGGCCAAGGATGGGGACGAGTTCCTGGGCTCAGTGGTGGCGCTTGGCTCGCTGGGCGTTGTGACGCGCGTGACGCTCCATATGCAGCCCACCTATCAGGTGGCGCAGTCGGTGTATCTGAATCTCTCTTTCGATCATCTGGAGAATCACCTGGACGAAATCTTTTCAAGCGGCTACAGCGTGAGCCTGTTTACCGACTGGCAGAATAATCGCGCGACGCAGGTGTGGATCAAGCGCCGCCTTGGGCCGGGCGATGCAAACAGGTGGCAGCCGGAATTTTTTGGCGCGAAGCTGGCAACCGAGAAGCTGCATCCGCTGGCCGGGCACAATCCGGAAAGCTGCACGGAGCAGCAGGGGATTCCGGGCCCCTGGTACGAGCGGCTGCCGCACTTCCGCATGAACTTCACGCCTTCCAGCGGACAGGAGCTGCAGACCGAGTACCTGGTGCCCCGCGAGCACGGGTACCGTGCGATTCTCGCCGTGGAGAAGCTGCGCGACCACATCACGCCGCACCTGCTCGTGACGGAGCTGCGCACGATTGCCGCCGACAAGCTGTGGATGAGCACGGCGTACGAGCGGGAGTCGATGGCGATCCACTTTACGTGGAAGCCGGAGTGGCCCGAGGTCCGCAAGGTGCTGCCGCTGATCGAGGCGCAACTGGAGCCGTTTGCGGCGCGTCCGCACTGGGGCAAGCTGTACACCGTTCCGCCGGCGCGGGTGCAGGCGCAGTACACGCGGCTGGCGGAGTTCAAAGCGCTGCTGAAGCGCAACGATCCTGAAGGCAAATTCCGCAACGAGTTTGTGCGGCACAACCTTTACGCGAGCTGAAGGGGCGGCTATCCCTTGCGGCGGTAGAGGATCTGGAAGTCGTAGCCGGTGTTCGAGGGGAAGAGGCCGGCGACGTGGCGCAGGCGCTCGGCCAGCGCGGGTGCGGCCAGCAGCGGGTACTCACGCTCGCGCAGGTCGTGGTAGTCGAAGTCCACGGCCAGGGAGAGCATGTAGATGGCCAGCGCGTCAGAGAATGTGGATTCAAAGTAGCCGTTGCGGGAGCGCTCATCGACGATTTTGTGGCCGTTGAGCGTGTTCTGGGCGCGGCGGCGGGTTTCCCATGCGTCCTGGCTGGTTTCGCCGCGCACCTGTGCCTCAGCCTGCGACCAAGCGAGGGAGGCGAAGCTCTCCGGGACGCCTGCGGCCTCAACAAAGTTGTGGGCCACGTTGATGAAGAACTCGAAGGCGAGGCCGAAGCGGTCTTCCATCAAACGGGTGGAGACGAACACCGCCTCAGTGGAGCCGACGGATGCATTGCGGTGGCAAACGGCGCGGTCGCCGAGCTCGACACTGTAGGCGGGAGCGATCATGGTTTCGCCCGTGTCCGAAATGGCCAGGGGAACGAAGTAATAGGCGCGGTTGTTGAGCGCGGCTGAGAGCGAGGCGGGCACGGTGCCGACCAGGCGCTCCAGGTCCGGTTCGGCGAGGCGGGTTTCACCCCAGGAAGCAAAGTGGATACCGTTGGAGGCAGTGCTCACGGTCACCTGCGTGGCGACCTTCTCCGCGTGCCAAAGCTCGATCTGTGCGCTGTTAGGCATAAAACTGTATTCTAGACGACAGAGGCCGCCCCTATGACGCAATCTGCGCAAACCCAACACCCCGGCAGCGGAACCGTGTTCGGCTTTCCGCTGAAGGGCTTCGGACTGGTGAGCGGACTGCTGCTCGCGTTCGCCTCGGCGTTCTTCACATTCTTTGCCTCTACCTGCGTCGCCATCTTTGCGCTGCTGGCATGGAACCTGATTGGCGGGCACACGGTGAACTATGCGGACAGCTACCTCTATGTTGGCTTTCCCGCGGGGGTTGTGGTGCTGGCGGTGGCGCTGCCGGTGTTTGGCACACTGTGGGTGCGGGCCAAGCTGCGCGGATAGTTGCGGCATACTCTCTACGGATTTCGACTTGAGTTCATGCGCAACGGCGGCCTCCCGGGTGGGTAAGGCCGCCGTTGTGATTTGACGGGTGGTTGGCTGCAGGGAAACTTTGAGCAAGTGGCTTCGGCTGCGCGAGCATTCCCTCAGGGGCTAAAGCCCCATGGATTTTGTGCTGTTTACGTGCGGGCTGAAGCCCGCACCTTTCAAATCGGCAACTTGATTAGCCGAATGCAGCAACTTGAGATGAAAGCAGCCACTTGATTAGCTGAAAGCAGCAACTTGATTAGAGATTCCTTAGTGTCCGGCTGGCCTGGGGTTGGCGGGGTCAAATTGCGCTACGCGGATCTTGCGTGCCAGGCCGAGCCTGGAGAGCAGCCAGATGCCCCAGAAGTTGGGGTCGATTTCATACCAGGCGAGTC
>JAJXXG010001313.1 GCA_021781255.1 Acidobacteriota bacterium | reverse complement strand
GGATGCGCGGCTCCAGCCCATGCTTGATGCTGTTCTCGATCAGCGGCTGCAGCAGAATGCTTGGCACCAGCACGTCCAGCGTCCGAGGATCAATCTCCTTCTCAACCCGCAGCTTCTCCGGCCCGAACCGCACCACCTCAATATCCAGATAATCATCCGTAAAACTCAGCTCTTCGCTCAGCGGCACATACGTGTCGTGATCCTTCAGCAGCGACCGCAAAATATTCGCCAGCTTCACCGTCATCTCCCGAGCCATCTCCGGCTGCACCCGCACCAGGCTCGCAATCGAGTTCAGCGTATTGAACAGGAAATGCGGATTGATCTGCCGTTGCAGCGCATCCAGCCGCGCCTCCAGCAGCAGCCGTTTCTGCTCCTCCAGCGCCATCTCCGTGCGCAGCGCATTCCACACCTTCAGCGCAATCCCCACCACAATTGGCGCGCACACCCACACCAGCACCTGCACCCACACCGTCGGCGTCACCAGCGCAAACAGCCTGTGCGGAAACTCGTCCTTCAGCCAGTCCCTGCACGCTTCCGCCGCCACAATCAGCCCCAGCATCAGGAACTGCCGGTCCACCCGCGGCTTCGTCAGGTTCCGCCGCACCCAGCGGTACAGGCTCAAATCAATAAACGGCGTGAAGGACCATATCTCCCCCGGCTCCACAAACCGCCGCAGAACTCCCGCGCCCAGCCCCACAACCAAATTGAATGGCAACGAAAGATACTCATGGTGCAGCATCGCCGGACCCGCCAGCACCGCGCCGCCCAGCATCGCCCATCCCGGCCCCAGCAGCAGACCCAGCAGAATCACCGCTTCAAAGCTGATGTCCGCCGCCAGAAAATTCGGCACCAGCGTCCTGATCCACACGCCCAGCGTCAGCGGCACCAGCAGAAACGCCAGCACCGCCACCGTCTGCCCTGTGCTCCGCCGCTCGGCAAAAAACAGCCGCCGAAACGTGCTCACCCGCGTCAGCACGCTCGCCACGCTGGCCACCACCCCCAGCTTCACCAGCAGCGTAATCAGAATCAGCTTGTCGCTCACGCCTTCACTCTATCGCACCCGCTGACTCGCGCTCCCCGTTCCCCGTACAATAAATGCATGGCATTCGCCAACGTCACCCAAGTCGCCGAGGCCGACTTCCCCACCCGCTGGGGCCACTTCCGCATCCTCGGCTTTGAAGGCCAGCCCGCCCAGCCGCTCCCCAACTGCGCACCAGACCCCTCCGCACCGGCGCAGGTCGAAGGTCTCGTCGCCCTCGTAATGGGAGACATCCGCTCCACTCCGCCCCTCGTCCGCATACACTCACAGTGCCTCACCGGCGACGTCTTCGGCTCTCTCCGCTGCGACTGCCGCCTCCAGCTCGAGCTCGCACTCTCAAGCATCGCCTCGGAAGGCGCAGGCATTCTCCTCTACGAGCAACAGGAGGGCCGCGGCATCGGCCTCATGGCCAAGCTCCGCGCCTATGAACTCCAGGACCAGGGCCTCGACACCGTTGAAGCAAACGTCGAGCTTGGCTTCGCAGCAGACTGCCGCGCCTACGAGCTCCCCGCAGCGGTCCTCAAGCTCCTCGGCGTCACCCAGGTCCGCCTCATCACCAACAATCCTGAGAAAGTCACCGCGCTTCAGACCGCCGGCATCGCCGTCACGGAACGCGTCTCCGCCGAGGTCGCGCCCCAGGAAACTTTCGAGCGCTACCTCCGCACCAAGCAGGAAAAGATGGGCCACATCTTTGAGAGCGCCGGCGAACTCGACACCCTTCCTTAAGCCCGCAGCGCCTGCAGCACTTTCGCCGTCGTCACCACCTGCCCCACATGCCGCTGCGTGTGGTCCGCCACATGCACCAGCGCCCCGCCCACCGACGTCGGCAACTGCTTCCGCCCCACTCCACGAAACGTCTCAAACTCCGCCCCCGCCAGCGCCCGCACCCGCTCCGCCGCCCGCGCAAAACTCGCCTCCACCTCGGCCAGCAGCTCCGCCAGCGTTTCGCTTCCAGCGTTCGACTCCGCTTTCAACGCCGTCAGTTGCTCCGCCGTCAACTGCCCGCCCTCGGCATAGGTCAAAATCCTGTCCGTCGCCCGCGCAATGTGCCGCAGATGGAACGCCACCGGCGGCAACCCCATCGGCCCCGCATGCACCTCCGCATCCGTCAGCCCGGCCGTCCATTTCGCCAGGTCTTCCCGCGCCAGCTCCAGCGCATGCAGCACCGCTCGCGCCACCGCCGGCACATCCCCATGCGTCCCCCGCAGCCACGGCTCCACATTTGGCATCTGTATCCCCGCTCCACTCATCGCAAAATCCTCCCTCGCCGCTTCACCGAATTTCCAAAAACTCCGCGGGCGTCACAACCCGGATGTCGCGCCACGGATTCATCACCAGCAAATCCTGGTCACTGCTCACAATCCAGCCAGCCTCGGCCACCAACGCAAGTGCAAGTAGAAAATTGTCTCGTGCATCACGACATCGCGGCGTCACCATCTTCAAGTCTTGCTCATTCACAGCAAATTCTTGTGCACTCTCTCGAATTATGGCCATAAACGCACTTCGAGCTTCGCTCGAGGCATACCGATCGAATTTCGACTGAGCCAGCGTTGTCTCCAACTCCGCCAGCGACTCCGCGCTCACGCAAACTTCGAACCCTGCAAGCGCCTTCATCAGCGCCCGCTCAGGCACGGATCCAGGCCGCAGCAGTGCGCTCACCAGCGTGCTCGTGTCAACGAGCACGCGCGATTTCATTCCGAGCCTCGTGCACCATCCGGACTACATCCTCATCGGTAAGCTTCCCAGCTTCCGGCGAGATTTCCTTACCATACTTCCTTCGCCACACCTTGAAGTCCGCCAAGGCTTTATCACGCTTGCGCTGCACGAGCTCTATCTCAGCCATCAGTTGCGGAGAAACCACAAACGCCGCCGGCCGCCCATGCCGCGTAATCGCCACTGGCTCCCGCTGCACCGTGTCCAGCAACTGCCCAAACTGGTTCTGCGCTTCGGCTGAGGTCTTGGTAATCATCGCCACTCTCCAATTTAGCTATTTTAGCTAAATTAGCCATTTTGGACAATTACTATTGGGCGTTCACCTGCGCACTGTTCCATGCGTTCTTCAGCTTGGCTATCTCAGAAATCAAACGCTCATTCGATAATCCAAAATCGCCGTATGGATGCGTCAATTGAACTAAGCGTGACGAAAATACCTCATAGGTCCGCGGTCTAACAGATTCCAAGCGCGCGAAGACCATGGCCGCAGGCTTCCCCAGCGTCACCACTAGCCTGGGATTCAGGTAGTCAAGCTGAACTTCTAAGAACTCAAGACAGAATTCCAGAAATGGCTCGTCCCTCTGGTAGTTAATGTTCTTGAGGGCCGTACCTTTTTCTCTTAAACCCATAATGGCGTTGGTAAAAAACGCCAATTCGACCGGAATCCCGCTCTCCTCGATTCTCCTCTTAAGGTGTCGCCAAGTTGGGACACTCCTTGGTCCCTTCTGAAATCCAGATACCGTACCAAAGTCGTTCCCGAGGAACATAACCCCTGAGACAGAGACGTTTCCATGACTGGGCTGATGGATCTGGTCAAACGGCCTCCAGAGACCGTCACCCCCTGGAAAGAAACCTCGGCCAACCCATTCACGTGGAACGGGACACCTCCCGGCAGGATAGGGGCGACCATTGAACCGTCTTTCATTTTCAATACAGGCCAAGCGATGACGGAGGCCTGAAACCGTCCGCACTTCAGTTACGGATTTCTTCATAACCCGTTCCGTCAATAAAATCTGAAGGACAGACGAAGGGCCAGATTACCGCCTCACCCCTGCGACGCCTTCACCCGCACCACAGTGATCTTCGCGAACCCCTCTTCAAACACCGGCGGCTTCAGCTTCTCGGCCATCTTCCGCAACACCTCTTCGGCCACCATCC
>JAJXXG010000511.1 GCA_021781255.1 Acidobacteriota bacterium | reverse complement strand
TCGGGCGAACTCTTCGGCTTCGACCGCGCAGAGCAGATCATCAACCAATCCGCAGCCGCCATCGCCGAGGCCGCCCAGCGCTGGGGCCAGGAAGACGACATCACCGTGCTAACTCTCAACTTCGCCCCCGCCAGTACACTCTGCGAGGCATCTCATGCGTAAGGGATTCTTGCTCCTCCTCGCTCTCTTTGGAACCGGCTTGGCCGGCGCGCAGACCGCTGCGGATCCGACTGCGGTAATCCGCTACCACTACGGCGACGATGCTCGCTGGGCGGCCCCTGATTTCGATGACAGCGCCTGGCCGACGGCTCCAGAGGGAAAAATCCCGATGCCTCCCGCAGGATCTGACGGGTTCGTATGGATTCGGGCGCACCTTACGAACAAGCAGCACACGCAGGAACCCCTAGCAATTCTGCAGTCGCCGCGCGCTGGAGGCCCGCGCGCAGAGCAGCTTTTTGTCAACGGAGTGCTGGTTGGAACACTGGGAGCCCTACCTCCACATCCCGTGCCCTGGATGGCACTTCAGAGGCAGGTCTTTCCCGTGCCGCCGCAGATGCTGAATGGCAAAGCGACGGCCGTAGTCGCCCTGCGCGGGTGGATGACGTGGCAGCGCTTCAACAAGCCCATTATTCAAGTCCAATTCGCTCTGGATCGTGCCGACCTGCTGGCTAGCAGGGCCCGCGAGGCAAAGCTCCTCGCATGGATTCATCTTTCGCTGGTTTTGGTTCCCGCTGCCCTGCTGATTCCCATTGGCGCCGTGCTGGTCCTCCTCTGGCGTCGCACCAGGCGGCGTGAGCTGGCGGTTTTTGCCGCCTCCCTATTTGCTTCGGCCGGGTACTGCTTCTACCTTCAGCCAATCCAAGCGGGGCTCATTGCCCTCAGCATACCCCTCTACCTTTTCTTTTACATCCCCATCCAGTTTCTATCGCCAACTCTGCGAGCCTACTCAATCTGGATCATCCTCGACCTGCCGGACCGCGCCTGGTTGCGGACCAGCGTCGCCATGACCGGCGTATATCTAGCCTGCACCAGCCTGCTCGAGGCCCGCAGGTTTGATGCGTCCATGGTTCACTTCCTGGCCGCCACCTCGAATGTAGCCGTCCAAATCCTGGGCGCTATTCTTATCGTCGCGGTGATCTGGGACATTCTGCGACGGCGCAACCCTTTGTTTTTCGACATCGCGCTCCTGCTGCCCTCTCTTTTTTCTTCTTTGGACAACTTGTCCGTTCCTGGATCCTGGCAATTTTTCCACCTCGGTGCAGAGCGGATCGCCTATTTCTACCCTGCCCTGATTCTCAGTTGCTATGGCATCGCCGCCGCACTTGTCGCCCGGGCCTGGAGGGCGTGGCAGACCAGCGAACGCCTTCAACAGGAGGTTGCGGCAGCCCAGCAGTTGCAGCGGCAAATGATCGGTTCCGACGGAGAACTGCCCGGTTTCCGCTTCGAGTCGGCATACCTCCCGGCTGCGGAGCTGGGCGGCGATTTCTATTGCTTCGCAAGCGGACCGAAAAAGGGAGCTTTGCTGATCACCGGAGACGTTAGCGGCAAAGGTGTGCGCGCCGCCCTCACTGTATCAGTAATCATCGGCGCCTTCCGCTCGCTGCACCTCGACAGCCCGGGTGACATTCTCTCGGAGCTAAATCGACTACTAACTTCCAACGGGCAGGACGGCTTCGTCACCTGTCTCTGCGCTTCCATTGCCCCGGACGGCTCTGTAACGCTTGCCAACGCGGGTCACCTGGGACCTTATCTGCGAGGAAGAGAAGTTCAGCTTGAGTCGGGTCTGCCGCTGGGAATCATAGCTGGCGCCGAATACTCCGAGACGGTTCTCGCTCTCGACCCGGGAGACACCCTCACCCTCCTTTCCGACGGTGTCGTCGAAGCCCAAAACCCGCAGCGCGAACTCTTCGGCTTCGAGCGCACCGCAGCCATCAGCACAAGATCCGCCGAAGAAATCGCCAGAGCCGCTCAACAATTCGGCCAGGAAGACGACATCACCGTCCTCACCGTGGCGCGCGTAGAACACCCACATGAGGCCACTGCATGAAAAAGTTCACGCTCCTTATCTTGCTGACGCTCTGCTCTTGCGCCGGCCTTCCCGCGCAGACCTTCAGCCTGATCACAGGCCGCGAGCCGGTCGTCTCGCTTGACGGCCTCTGGCGCTTTCACACCGGCGACAATCCCGCATGGGCCAGCCCCAACTTCGACGACTCGCAGTGGCCGCTGCTTCGTTCGGATGAGAGCTGGGACGTACAAGGGTATCGGGATTATGGCGGGTATGCCTGGTATCGCTTCACCATTCAGGTTCCGGACGGCAGCAAGCCGACGGGCTTGTTGCTGTCCGGGATAGATACCGGTTATCAGGTCTTCGCCGACGGTCGGCTCATCGGCGGTAAAGGTTCCATTATGCCCGGCCGGAACGAACTCTCCGCTTACCTGCCGGAGGTTTACAGCCTTCCCTCAGCCAGCACCGGCCCACAGTCCATCCAGATTGCAATTCGCGTCTGGCATGACGCGGAATTTAAGCATCAGGGAGGCATGCTGCAGCGGGGCAGTGTCGCCGGCGCACCGGATGAGCTGGCGAGGGAACTGGCTCGCGACCAGGACGCGCGGACTGGGAGTGACGTCGCGTCATACGGGTACTGCCTTCTCGCTTCGTTCGTAGGCCTCATCACTCTGGTCCTGTTTTTCTCCCGCATTGAAGATCGCGAGTATCTCTGGTTCTCCGTCCTCCTTCTTGCCAGCGGCGCCCGGGCGGCATTCGACATCATATGGGCTTATGTGTCCGTTCCAAGACTTTCCTATTTCGGGGGCGGGGCCGTTACAGACGGAGCGTCCGTTATCGCCGCCCTGCTGTTTTTCTCCACAGTCCTACGCACGCCGCGGTCCTATTTGTGGAGGCTGGCATGCATCGGGGCGGCTGTATATCCCATCGGACTGCTTCTCTATTATTTCGGATGGGTGAGTTGGGGTGAAGCACATGCCCTTGCGATTACCTTGATTCTGCCCGCCGACGTTTGGTTCCTCGGCACACTCGCCATCTCGGTTGTCAGGAAAGGCGTCCCGGTGCGATGGCTGTTGGCACCGGCAGTGCTTTACTACGGCTCCAATCTCCTCAGTCACCTGTCGTGGGCGGTCCTCCAAGTCGGTTGGATGAAAACGAGCATATCGCACGACTTCGCACTGACCTCCCGGCCATTTCCCCTTAACCTGTCCGACATCGTTAACTACGTCTTTGTTCTCTCGCTCCTGATCTTTCTGGTCCGTCGCTTCTCCGCCACCCGGCACGAGGAGGCGCGCCTCTCGCAGGAAATGGAGGCGGCACGCAGCGTGCAGTCGCTGCTGGTTCCGGCGGCAAAGCAGAATACACCGGGCTTCGCCGTCGATAGCGTCTATCTGCCCTCCAGCGGAGTCGGCGGCGATTTCTTTCATGTCCTCCCCATCGCAGACGGCTCTCTGCTTATCGTCGTCGGCGATGTCAGCGGCAAGGGCCTTAAAGCCGCCATGACCGTAAGCGCCATCATCGGCGCGCTCCGCGGCTGTTCTCTGCGAGCGCCAGCGGAAGTCCTCTCTTACCTCAACCGCGTCCTCCACGGACAAATCACCGGCTTTGCCACCTGCGCCGTCGCATCCATCACAACCGACGGCGCACTCACCATCGCCAACGCCGGCCACCTGTCTCCATATCGCAACGGCAAAGAGATGGCCCTCGCCAACGGCCTGCCGCTCGGCATCACCGCCGATACCAGCTACGAGGAAACCCACTTCAAGCTTGTCCCCGGTGAACGTCTCACGTTTATTTCCGACGGTGTCGTCGAAGCCCAAAACCCGCAGCGCGAACTCTTCGGCTTCGAGCGCACCGCAGCCATCAGCACAAGATCCGCCGAAGAAATCGCCAGAGCCGCTCAAC
>JAJXXG010001264.1 GCA_021781255.1 Acidobacteriota bacterium | reverse complement strand
ATTACGCTGCCCGAGGCCGGAGCGATGCAGTTGGAACGAGTGGACCTGGGCCACATCCAGCCAGAGCCTGCGCACCTCTCGCTGGTCTTCATGACGACGCTCATGCAAGCTGTTTCAGGAGCATTGATCTTTGAGCTGCTTGACAACTGTATGTCTGCAATCAACCTGCTTGCAATGCTGGGCATCGCGTCCATGGCGCTGGGCGTTTCTGCAATGCACCTCGGCAGGCCAGCCTATGCCTGGCGAGCGCTAAAGATGTGGCGCCGCTCCTGGATCAGTCGAGAAGTTCTCCTCTATACCCTTTTCTGGGCAGGCCTCGTCGCCCTGGCAGGACTGTCGATCATAGCAAGCCTTCCTGCTTCGCGCCTGCACAGTTTCGTCGATACGCTTCCGGCAGTCCGCTTCCTCTCGCTTTCGGCAAATCTTCAAGTCATCGGTTGGGCGGCTGCAATTCTCGGCGTCGGCGGCACAGTTTGCAGCGCGTATATCTACCTGGTGCCGGCACGTCCCGCGTGGAACATGATTCATACGCCGCTGGACTTCCTGCTTACCACTGCGTTGTTGGGATCGCTCCTGGCAAGCGTGATTCAAGTGGCCGCGGGTTGGGTGACGAGCCTGGCTTGCGCACATGCGATATGTTCACCCCGACCTTCTTTCAACACTCCAATCTATCTGGTTCTCCTTTCAGCCGCCCTCTGGTTTTTGAATCAAGTCGTGCGCCGATTCCGCCTGAGCCTTTCGCGGCTGTTTGAGCGCCGCGCCAGCGCCTCGCTTCTCGGTACAGAATCGCTCCGGGCCATTCTCTTCTCATCTTTTGCTCTTGTTGCGCTCACGGCTTTCTTTACCTGGGCACGGCTAGATGTCGTTGCCTGTTTCACCGCAATGATTGCGGTCCTGTTGACGCGATACCTCTTCTTCGTTTCGGTGGTCCCCCTGAACATGGCCCTTACTTTCGTTAGAGGAGGCCGCCATTGAGCTTCGCAAAGCAATTCGTGACTCGCCTGCGTCGGAGGCTGGGCATCGATATCCTCCGCGAGGCCTATCGCTATGCCGAGGACGCGCGCTTCGGCAAAATATCTGCTTCCCGCGTTGCTGACCGGTGGGTCAAGACAACCTGTGGATATTGCTCGGTTGGCTGCGGCATGGAGGTTGGCGTCAAGGACGGTAAGGCCGTTGCTGTGAGGGGCAATGAAAATCACCCGGTCAATCGCGGCAAGCTTTGCCCGAAAGGACTGAGCGAACACCACACTCTTACGGCGCCTGGCCGAGCCCAGCAGCCTTTGCTGCGCAAGCAAGGCAAGCTTGTTCCTGTCAGTTGGGATGAAGCACTCGACACCATGGTCCGTGAGTTCAGTTCGATTCAGAGCAAGTATGGAAAGCAGTCGCTTGGAGTTATCGGTACGGGCCAGCTGGTCACCGAGGAGTTCTACACGCTCGGCAAGCTTGTGCAGCTGGGGTTTGGGACTTCCAACTTCGATGGCAACACTACGCTCTGCATGGCCAGTGCTGTCTCCGGTTACAAGCTGTCATTTGGCAGCGATGGCCCTCCGGGTTCTTACGCTGACATGGAAACTGCAGATGTGGTTCTTCTCATTGGCGCCAATATCGCAGAGAATCATCCGATTCTTTGCCAGCGCCTGGAGAGGAACAGGCATCGCACGCTGATCGTGGTGGACCCACGCGTAACCAAGACAGCGATGATGGCCGATATTCACCTTCCCGTCAAACCGCGTAGCGACATTGCTCTAATCAACGGCATTGCACACGTGCTGATCCGCGACGGATTGATCGATCGCGAATATATTGCGGCTCATACAAGCGGCTTTGAAGAATTCGCGGACTATGTATCCACGTTTCATCCCCAGCACGTTGCCCAGGTGACCGGGCTGAGCGAGGAGACGATCCTCAACACGGCGAGGGTCTACGGCAATGCCAAGGCAGCCTTCATCGCTTGGACGATGGGCGTGAACCACTCCACGCAAGGCGCCGTTACCGTGGCTGCCATCAATAATCTGGCGCTGATTACGGGCAATATTGGCCGCATAGGCGCATCGCCATTCTCGATCACAGGACAGTGCAACGCAATGGGAACGCGCGAAAGCGGATTTACGTCAAGCCTGCCTGGCTATCGCAAGTTCGAGCTTCCCGCGGATCGTGAGGAGTTGGCGCGGATTTGGAAGATCGATGTTGACCGCATCCCAGCTGCACGCGGCCTGGCCTACCCGGACATTATCGAAGGCGCCGTAGCGGGAAAAATCAAAGCGATGTGGATCATCGCCACAAATCCCGTTGTCTCCTTTCCGAACTACGAGGTGCTTGCGCAGGCGCTGACCAATGTTGAGTTTCTGGTGGTGCAGGATGGCTTCCATCCCACGCCCACCAGCGAGTTCGCGCATCTGGTGTTACCTGCCGCGATCTGGGGCGAGAAAGAGGGCACATACACAAACTCCGAGCGCCGCATCGGCAAGGTGAATGCCGTCGTCTCTCCGCCGGGAGGGGCGCGCACAGACTTTGACATCTTCCTCGACATCGCTGACCGGCTCTGCGTGCGAGGTGAGTTGTACCCAGGCTGGAAAACCTCACAGGACGCCTTTCTGGAGTGGCAGCAAGTTTCAAAGGGCCGCATGTGCGACTACAGCCAATTTACCTGGCAACAGATCGAAGATGAGGGCGGCGTGCAATGGGGAGGCGAACGGCTCTATCAGGATGGTATTTTCCCCAACTTCGATGGAAGAGCGCGCCTCCATTGCGTGCCGTGCGAGCCATTTGCCGAGCAGCCGGACGACGAGTTCCCGATTGTTCTGAATACGGGCCGCACAGTTGAGCATTGGCATACGCGTACAAAAACGGGCCAGGTTGATTTGCTCAACACCATGGTTCCCCATGCGTGGCTCGAGATGAACCCTGCGGACGCGCATCGCCTGCAACTGACGGCGCATGACAAAGTCACTGTGACATCGCGCCGCAATCGTATTCCGAACCTTGAATTACGAATCACCGGAATCGTCGCGCCGGGACAGGTCTTTATGCCTTTCCACTTTTCTGAACATAACTCGAATCTCGTCACTTTGGGGGCATTTGATCCCATCTCGCGCGAACCCAATTTCAAGCAATGTGCGGTCCGCGTGGAGCGAACTATCTTCACCGTATTCGAGCACGTTGCCAAGAATAATAGGACCGCTAGCCGCGATGCAGTAGCGGAATAGCACTCGGCCAGCGCCCTTGACAGTCTTCACGTGAAGGCAATTCAAACAACAGGAATCTAGCTTCCCCGGAGAGATACCATGGCGAACCTAAAGGCTTTCATGAAGTCGGGACATCCCCCCACACTCTTCGCAGCCTTTCTCTATTTTGATTTCAGCTTTGCTGTCTGGGTCCTCAACGGTGCGATGGGGCCGTTCATCTCCGAGCAGTTTCACTTGACGCCAGGACAGATCGGACTGATGGTGTCCGTCCCAACGCTGGCCGGCGCTCTCATGCGCTTTCCACTCGGCGTTCTTTCTCAATACATTGGCAGAAAAAGCGCGGCAATTGTGGAGATGTCCGCCATCATTGTCGCTCTGCTCTACGGATTCTTCTTTGTGAAGTCGTTTAACAACGTCCTTGCCATGGGTGTTCTGCTGGGAATCGCTGGTGCCAGTTTTGGCGTGGCCCTTTCGCTCGGGTCGGGGTGGTTTCCGAAGCAGTACAAGGGGCTTGCGATGGGCATTGCCGGCGCGGGTAACAGTGGCACTGCTCTTGCCGCGCTTCTGGCCCCACGACTTGCCATGCACTTCGGCTGGCAGATCGTCTATGGCTTCGCCGCACTCATGCTGCTGCTGCCGCTTTTCGTAATGATCCAGTTCGCCAAAGAGCCTCCCGATGCGGAGCACCAGTCCCTGGCCGGGCATTTGAAGTGCTTATGGGAGCTCGACG
>JAJXXG010000394.1 GCA_021781255.1 Acidobacteriota bacterium | reverse complement strand
AGGGAAGCGCGGGTCAGTGGCAGGATAGTCCGTGAGGCGCCGCCCCCAGGTGACGGGCAGGCGGCCTGCAGGGCTGACCTTACCAAGAAGGAGGTTGGCAGTGGACCAGCCGCCTTCATCGCCGGGCCACCACATTTCGAGGATGGCCTTGACTTTGTTCACCCATGGCAGTGCGACGGGTTGACTCGTGTTCAGGACGACGATTGTGTTGGGATTGACGGCCGCAATCTCGTCAACCAGTTTGTCCTGGTCACCAGGAAGTCCGAAGATGGGATGTATGCGCGTCCACACGAAGACCACGGCGATTTTGGCTTTTTTCGCAGCAGCAATGGCGGCCTCGTGGTCAGCCTTGCGTTTCTCGGGTGTATACCAGTTGAGGCGAATCTGTACAGGTGAGCCAGAAGTATCCGGGCTGGTATGAACCTCGATGGCGTGGCCACCGGCGGTGAGTTGCACGGCGCGACGAACGTTGTCGAGGCCGTCAGGAGTGGGAACGACGTTGTCCTGATTGGCTTGTAGGATGTCGCCGTGCACTCCGCCCTGGAATGCGCCGGTGCGGGCCAGCGGCTTGCCGTCGATGGAGATATTCGCGTTGGTGCCGAGGGCCTGGAGGTAGAGCCAGTACTCACCTGCATGGGGAACGGTGAGTGTGCCCTTCCACGTTGGTGTGGAATCTGGCGGCAGGGCATTGCCATTCTTGCGGGTGAAATTGAGTTGCGCATCCACTTGCGACGCACCTGCACCAGTACGCTCCAAGCCGGGCTTACCGTCGTGACTCAGAGCGCTGGCAGGAACGGTGGTTCCGGTCATGTCGTCATTCACCGCGTACTGGATGTTGGAGTTGCCGGAGATGGCCTTCATGGCCGCGAGTGGGCCAACTTCGCGCCAGGGCAGGCCGACGGAGCGCTCGCCGTTGATGCCGATGGAGTCGACCTGGCCTGCGGTGGGGCCGATCAGGACGACGGAGTTAAGGTCAGAGGCTTTGAGAGGCAAGGCGTGGTCATCATTCTTGAGGAGCGCGGCGGCATCTTCGCCAGTTTTCTCAATGATTTTGGCGTTGGCGTCGATGTCCTGCGCGGTGACGGTGTGCTTCTGCATGCCGTCGAGATAACCGAAGCGATCCATCTCGTAGAGTACGTAACCAGCGGCGCACGTGATAGTGGCTTCGCTCACGGTGCCATCCTTGAGCGCCTGTGGCATTTTTTCAGGATTGAGTTTCATACCGAAGCTGCTGAAATTTGGAGACGCAGGCGCAGGCTCTTCAGGGATGTGGCCGCCAAACATTCCTGCATTTCCAGATGCTTCTCGAGATGACGGTGGAGGAGCGGGAGGATTGGAGTCAAAAAAGGAGGGGATGAGTGACCCCAGACCAGAGGAAGCACCGGGCATCTCCATGTCGAGACCGTTGTTGATGAATGTGACGGCATGGACTGCTCCCCAGTCGGAAGTGACGAAGCCTTTGAAGCCAAGCTGGTCGCGGAGGATTTTGATGAGCGTTTCGCGATTTCCGCAGGCGAAGGTGCCATTGACGCGATTGTAAGAGCACATGATGGATGCAACCCCTGCCTTGACGGCTGCGTCGAAGGGTGCGACGTAGACCTCGTGAAGGGTCTGGTCATCCACGTAGGTGTTTTCGTTCATGGAATCGTAGGCAACAAAGTGCTTCACCTGGGCCATGACGTGCTGCGACTGGATGCCATTGATTTCTGCTGCGCCAATTTGCCCTGTGAGGAATGGGTCTTCGCCGAAGGTGTTGTAGCCGCGGTCAAACTCAAGATCGCGGTCGATGTTCACAAATGGCTGCAAAGAGACGTCGATTCCGAGGGCACGATCTTCGCGTCCGATAACGATGCCATTAAGCCGCGCATCTTTGATGCTGAATGTTGCCGCGACACCCATGGTGGCGGTCTCTCCCTGAGAGGGATGCCGCGTGAGAACACCTGGAGGTCCATCGGCAAAGCGGAGGCCGGGGATACCGAGGCGGGGAATGCCCGCAAGATAGCCTGCCTGGCCTTGGTATTCTGCAGGGTTTTCCTTGGTTCCGTGAATCAGAGCCAGCTTCTCCTGAAGGGTCATCTGGCTGAGGAGCTTGTCTACCTTAGCATCTCCGGTGATGACTGGAACGCTTTGCGCAACGGCGAAGGACGCGGCGAGTGCCAATGTCGCGACGCTGACGAAAGCACCTCTACGCATACCTGTGAGAATTCTGCGCGAATAGGTGAAGACCGAGTGCATGATGTGCCCCTTTAGGTTTTTTGCGAAAATTGGACGTTTGCCGAATGACTATCCACGAGCGCTTTGTATAGGCACGAGCAGACACACAAATGACTAAGCCGGGCCGTCAAATGCCAACGGCTAGCAAGTGTAAAACATGAGGCTCGTGCCGGGCTTGCTGAAGTTTTGAGATTTTCCAATCTCAGATGGGCAGAGGGAGCTGAGCATCGAAATCAGCTGTGACCAGATCCAAGCGGAGCTGCGGGACGGTGGAGAATTGGATTGCGCGGAGGCCAAGCGCTCGGGCAGCTTCAACATTGACAAGTTTGTCATCGAGGAAGAGGGTTTCTTTGGCTTGCGTACCGAGTTGCTCGAGCGTATGGCGATAGATTTCAGGGTCGGGCTTGGCGATGCCAAGCTGATAGCTCCATACGAGCGCGTCAAAGCTGGAGAGCCAGTCGAATTCCCGCTGCATGTGTTCAAGGACCGAGTCGCCCATGTTGGAAAGGATGGCGGTGCGAAGGCCGCACTGCTTGAGCCGTTGCTGCCAGGCGAGCATCGCGGGGTCAAAGGTGGTCCACATGCGAGCATCCTCTCGGTTCAGTTCTTCAACAAGAGCCTCGGATGGGGGCAGACCGGCATCGCGAAGAAACTTCTGCCAGAAAGTGATGCCGGACAGCTTACCCTCGTCGTAGGCGTGGCGGTCGGCCCAATAGAAACGCTCGAATTCATCGACTGACAAACCAGTGAGGCGGACCATGGCAGCATGGGCCTCTGCGATGGGCGGCCCGGTGAAGACCATTCCGAAATCAAAGATGATGGCGCGCAAGGTCAAGGTGCCTCCAGAGGGACGTCCGTGTATGGTGAGGAGGACGCCTGTTTCCATTGTGCCTGACTGACTCGGGGCATGCGGGGAGCGTGGGCAGTCCGGGAGTGGTCTGGACGATGCGGTTTTCCGAACGGACGAGCTGGAATACGGAAGAAAGCGCGCTGGCACGGGCGTTTCGTGAGCGGGTTGCTGCGGGGCAGCCCACGGCAGACCTGACTGCGTCGAATCCGACGCGTTGCGGCTTTGTCTATGACGAAACTGTACTGACCGTGCTGAGTGATGTGCGCGCGCTGGACTATGATCCGCGGCCTAGAGGATTGATTGAGGCACGGGAGGCTGTGTGCGCGTATTATGCGTCGCACGGAGCTAATGTGAGCCCGGAGCAGGTGGTGCTGACGACGAGCACAAGCGAAGCTTACAGCTACTTATTCCGCCTGCTCTGCGACCCCGGCTGTGAAGTGCTGGTGCCGCAGCCGGGATACCCTTTGTTTGATTTTCTTGCAGGGTTGGATGATGTGCGGTTGAAGGCCGTACCGTTGGTATACGACTACGGATGGCAGATGGAGCCGGAGGGATTTCGGCGGGCGATTACTGAGCGGACGCGGGCAATTGTGCTGGTGCATCCGAACAACCCGACCGGGCACTTTACTAAGCAGTGGGAGGCCGAGGAACTGGCCCAATTATGCCGGGAACACGATCTAGCTCTGATTGTGGATGAGGTGTTTCTTGATTACGGCTTTGCCGGCGCTGCGGATAGCTTTGTGACGGGACTTCACGGGGTGCCGGTGTTTGTGGTGAGCGGGCTGAGCAAAATTGCCGGATTACCGCAGATGAAAGCTGCATGGATTGTGGTCACCGGTCCGGAGCGGATGG
>JAJXXG010001133.1 GCA_021781255.1 Acidobacteriota bacterium | reverse complement strand
CCGGGCCTTCCTGTTGCACTGCGCGGCGGCTTACCACTGCACGCCGGGATAGAGGCTGGGCCAGCGGTAGGCGTGGAACTGGTATGCGTTGGCCGTGGTGCCCTGCCAGATGATGTGCGAGCCCTGCGAGTCCAACTCCTGCACGATGGCGCCGGGGGTGGGGGCGCAGAAGTCAACGTGGATGTCGCCGTTCTTTTCCACCTCAGCGTTGCCGCCGAAGAAGCTGTAGTAGGTGTCGGACGGGATGTAGTGGGTAATCATGGTGGCCGTCATGTTGGACTCGTTCAGCTCCAGCAGGGGCATGGTGGAGTAGCAACTGGCGGTTGGAGCGGACATGGGCTTGCAGAAGACCTGACCGGTGGGGAAGATGCGGTCATTGCCGTTATCCATCTGGCCAAGGCGGAAGACGCCGGTGGTGTTGGGCGTGAAGTAGCTCATGCCGTGCTGCGCATAGAACCAGTCTGTGGGATCGGTGGCGCCGACCAGCTTGAAGTCACCACCCTCGCCGAGGCGCCACATCACGCGACCGGAGCCCTTGCCGTCGAGGAACTCGATCTTGATGACCCAGTTCTGGTGGCGCATGGAGAGCAGCACGTTGTGGTCGTCGCTGGAGTAGAGCATGTCGTTGGAGTGAGTCCAGTCGGGGAAGTTCATGGGGTGGCGATTGACGTCGAGGTGATCGAAGGTATTCCACACCCAGTCGGGATTGCCGTTCTGGTCGACGTCGACGAGCGCGTCGCCGAGGACGTTGGTGGTGCCGGGGTAGCCGGGCAGGTTGGTGTAGGGCCTGGAGTAGTCCGCCAACAGCACCAGATGGCCGTTGGGCAGGATCAGGACACTGTGGTGGAAGTTTTTGAACTGGTAACTGTTGCCCTGGGCATCGCGCAGGTTTGAGGCGGCGAGCTTCTGGTTGAGGGAGTCCATGGTGATGGTGCGGATGGTGTTGCCCGCCAGATCGACTTCGCGCACCTCGTCGTAGAGGTTGAAGGTGCCCTTGACGGTGAGCGAGGAGAGATAGGAGACGAGCATCAGCAGGTGGCCGTTGGGCAGCATCTGGACGCCCTGAATGATATCAACCGACGAGGCGGAGTAGGTGTAGGTCCAGATGACGTTGCCGTTCAGATCGGTGGCGTAGGCCTGGGCCACGTTGCCGGGGACGACGGTGTTCCACAGCTCGATGCCGGGCTGAGGCGTGCCGCCGCTGGTGGTGCTGGCTTGGACAGTCGCGGTGGCGGGCGGCGTTCCGGTCTGGCAGGTCTGGTCGGCGTCGTTGAAGGTGGCGCCGTTGTTGAGCACGACCTGGGCGCGCATGTGGTAGGTGGAGTTGCCGAGCATACCAGCGACGTAGATCTGCACCTGTCCGCCGTTGGCTGTGGGCGTGGCGACCTGCCAGGTGTTCAGCCCGTAGTTCGTGGTCTTGCCGAACTGCACGGAGACCTTGCCGGGCGCGGGCAGGTAGATGGACTCAAGCGCAACCTGGGGATTGCCGGTGGTGCCGGGGCAGGAGATGACCCCGGGCAGGATGATGGCCGCCACGGCGGTGGCGTAGTTCTGCAGGGGCGAGGAGACGAGCGCCGCAGTCACGGTCACGTTCTGGCTGACGGGGATGAAGGTGGGTGCGATGTAGTTGCCGGAGGTGTCAATAGTGCCGTCGGCCGAGCTGCCGCCGACCTTGCCGTTCACCATCCACTCGATTTGGCCGCCGCTGGTGGAGGTGGCGGTGAACTGGAACTTCTGCCCTGGGGCAAGGACTACATACTCCGGCGAGATGGTGACGGAGCCGCTCTGCGAGGCAGTGGGTGGGCCGCTGGTGGGCGGACCGTAGGGATTGACTCCGGTGTTGATCCAGAAGCCGCAGCCTGCGAGCAAAACGACGGGAACAAGGCAAAGCAGGAGAGCCAGCCGGCCGGCTGCGGAGCGTGCATGCCTGCGCTGCGCAGGCCGGTGTGGTGACAGGGATTCCATCGCGGGGGAAGAGTTCATTCCATCGTTCTCGTTCTTGGTATAGGTGCCAGGCGTCCCGGGAAGGCAGACGGATTCCTCTGTTTAGTTTGGATGAACGGGAGAGGCAATGGGGTGCCTCAGGGGGCAGGGTTCTTTTTGCCCTGGTGCAGGATGCGACATCGGGAGGGCAATCAGCCGCGCTTGCGCAGTTCGTGCTCCACCACGCGCAGCATCTCCGCCTCGGGTGCGGGCTTGCCGGTCCAGATTTCAAACTGGCGCGCGCCCTGCTGTACGAACATCTCAAGTCCGCTGATGACGGGGATGCCCCGGGACCGGGCCAGCTTGAGCAGCGGCGTTTCCAGCGGGTTATAGACCATGTCAAAGACGAGTCCGGCGTTGAGCTCGTTTTCAGCGATGGGCATGGTCTGCCTGGTGCCTTTCATGCCGCAGGGGGTGGAGTTGATGAGCACGTCGAAGTGCTGCTTGGCGAAGACCTCGTGCTTGAGCGATTTGGCCTTGGCCTGGCGGGCGAGTGTGACGGCGTTCTCATGGGTGCGGTTGATGATGAAGACCTCCGCGCCCTGCTCGACGAGACCGAAGACCGCGGCCCGGGCGGCGCCGCCGGCGCCCAGCACGGCGATGCGGGCTCCCTTGAGGCGCAGGCGCTTTTCGAGCGGGCGGATGACGCCGGCAACGTCAGTGTTGAAGCCGTAGAGCTTGCCGTCCGCGCCAGTACGCAGCGTGTTGCAGGCGCCGATGCGCGCGGTGAGGGGGTCCATATTCGCCAGGAAGGGCAGGACCTCCTGCTTGAGCGGCATGGTGACGGCCGCGCCGGCAAGGGGCAGCTCGCGGACAAGGGTAAGCAGGTCTTCCAGCGCGCGGACGCGCAGAGGCAGCAGCACGGCGTTGACGCTCTCGCGGCGAAAGGCCGTGTTCTGCATGAGCGGCGAGAGTGAGTGTGCGATGGGGTTGCCGGCCACGCCGAAGACGCGCGTTGCCTGGTCAAGCTGCTCGACGCGATAGAGGTCGCGGAGGGTCTGGGCGGTGACCTGGCCGGGGGCGGTCTCGGAACCGTCAGAGAACGAGGCGAAGGTGAACGCGCCGCCGGTGCGCGGGCCGAGGACGCGGCTGACGATGCCCTCCTCGCCCATGGCAATGCCAACGATGTTGGAGGAGGCGGAGCGGTTTTCGATGAGGCGCAGAACGGCGAGGTTGTCGGCCAGCGAACGCGCGGTGGAGACGACCTTGACGAAGTCAGGCTTGAAGGCGGCGATGCGGTCGGCGGCCTGATCGAGGCTGCGCGTGCGGGTGAAGTCGTGAAAGCTGATGAGGAGAGCGGTGCCGGCCTCCCACAGGCGGGTGTGGAAGTGGGAGAGCTGGGCAGGCCTGGCTTCCTCGGCGGACTCCACCTCGAGGTCGATGATCTGGCAGCCGGCGAGCGCGGCCTTGGTGAGGATCTCGATCTCCGTGGCCAGGGGCCCGTCGAAGTTGCCGCCGTTGGGCTTGCGGCGGCAGGTGGCGATGGCGGCCACGTCGCGGTGCTCGGCGAGGAACTCCTTGAGGCGCGGCAGGATAGCGGCGGGCTTGGGCAGGGAATCGAGGCGGAACTCGAGGAACTTGACGCTCTGGATGGCGGCTTCGGCGCGCTCCATCATCTCAGCGGGCGAGGCGGCCTGGATGGCCACGCAGAGTTTTCCGACGCGCAGCCGGGGACCGGCGGGCGGGTCAGAGGTGGCGAGGGTGGCAGCGCTGCGCATATCGGTCAATTGACGCATCTTAATGTGGTTCTGCTTTGGATGCAACCAAAGCGGCTCCGCGGGCGGGATTTCACCGTGTTTGCGGGGCGCGGCGGCCGGATGTGGCAAGCTGGAACTCTGGAGGATTGTGCCAACTATGCCTGCTGATACGGTTGCCGCCGGTGCGCTGACGGAAGATATCCACGTGTGGGAGGCTGGGGGAGCCCAGTCGGCCGAGGCTCTGTCGAGCTGGGTGGGGGCGCGGCTGGCCGCCCATGAGGCCGCGCTGGCGGCTCTGCTGGCGGTGGAGGGCGCGCGGACGCCGGAGAACTCTCTGCGGCTGTATGACGTGGCGGTGGAGCAACTGAGCCTGGCGGGCGCGCAGGCCGGTGTGCTGAACTCAGTGGCCGCCAGCAAGCAGGTGCGCGACCAGGCACAGATGGAGGCGCAACGGGTGGCCATGGCCGCCAGCGCGCTGAGCCTGAATCGCGCGGTGTACGATGCCCTGGCGGTGATAGACCTGAGCGGGGCGAGCGCGGCCACGCGGCACTACGTGGAGCGCACGCTGCTGAGCTATCGGCTGGCGGGCGTGGACAAGGATGACGCCACGCGGGCGCATCTGCAGGCGCTGCACGAGAAGGCGACGGGGCTGTCGCTGGAGTTTTCGCGGAATATCCAGGAGGGGGGCCGGACGATTGAGGCCACGGCCGCCGAGCTGGATGGGTTGCCGCCGGACTATGTTGCGCGGCACCAGCCGGATGCGGAGGGGCGGATTCTGCTCTCGACCGACCAGCCGGACATGCAGCCGGTGATGACGTTTGCGAGCAATGCCGGTCTGCGCGAGCGCATGTTTCTGGCGTACAACACGCGCGCCTACCCGGCGAACCGGCAGATTCTGCTGGACCTGCTGGCGACGCGGCAGGAGCTGGCCACGGTGCTGGGCTTCCGGAGTTGGGCGGACCTGGCCACGGCGGACCAGATGATGGGTTCGGCAGCCAACGTGCGCGCCTTTCTGGCCCGGCTGGATGAGGCCAGCCGCGAGGGCGCCCAGCGCGAGCATGTGCTGATTGTGGACTTTGCCCGCAGGCGCGAGCCCGGGCTGCAGGCCATTGACATCACCAGCCGCGGCTACTGGTATGAGCAGTTTCGCCGGTCGGCGTTTGACTTTGACTCGCAATCGGTGCGGCCGTACTTTCCGTATGCGCAGGTGGAGGCTGGCGTGCTGGAGACGGCGGCCCAGCTCTTCAAGGTGGAGTTTCGGCGCTCGGCCGTGCCGGGGTGGGACCCGGCGGTGACGGTCTATGAGGTGTTCGAGGAGGGCCGGCCGATGGGCAGGTTCTACCTGGACATGCATCCGCGCGAGGGCAAGGACAAGTGGTTTTCCGCCGCGCCGGTGGTGACGGGCGTGCGCGGGCGCTACCTGCCGGAGGCGGCGCTGATCTGCAACTTCCCGGGCGGCGAGGCGGGCGACCCGGGCCTGATGCAGTACAGCGACGTGGTGACCTTCTTCCACGAGTTCGGCCACCTGATGCACGCGATTCTGGGCGGGCATACGGAGTGGGCGGGGCTGTCGGGCTTTGCCACGGAGGGCGACTTTATCGAGGTTCCGTCGCAGATGCTGGAGGAGTTTTTCCGCGATGAAAGGCTGCTGCAGGGGTTTGCGCGGCACTACCAGACGGGCGAGGTGCTGCCGGCGGAGACGATCCGGAAGATGAAGCTGGCGGGGGCGTTCGGCCGGGCAGACTGGGTGCGGTCGCAGCTCTACTACACGACGCTCTCGCTGGACCTGCACGATGCGGATCCGGCGGGGCTGGACCTGGATGCGACTACGAAGCAGCTGTTCCAGAGCCTGCAGCCGTGGACATGGCTGGACGGAAACCGCATGTATGCGAGCTTTGGGCACCTGACCGGCTACTCGTCGAACTACTACACCTATGCCTTTGACAAGGTGATTGCGCTGGACTTCTTTGCGCAGTTTGATCCGGCGGACCTGCTGGGGTGCGATACCGGTGCACGCTACCGGAAGCTGGTGCTGGAGCAGGGCGGCTCGAAGCCGGGCCGGGAGATGGTGCGTGATTTTCTGGGGCGCGACGAGGACTTTGCAGCCTTCAGCACGTGGCTGAATGAGGAGTTTGAGAGCGAGCTGCTGGCGCAAATGGCCTGACGCTGCGGGGTGTGCGCGGCGCATCCGCTAGGATGGATGCGATGGCGAGCACACAGGATTTCAAGGGCAGATGGGCGCTGGTGACCGGGGCCAGCGCGGGGATTGGCACGGCGCTGGCGCGGGAGCTGGCGCGTCACGGCGCAAAACTGATTTTGACGGCGCGGCGCAGGGACCGGCTGGATGCGCTGGCCGCGGAACTGGCGGGCAAGGGCGCCGAGGTGCGTGTGGTCGTGGCTGACCTGAACGATCCGGCCGCGCCGCAGCAACTGTACGACGCGACCGAGGGCGCGGGCGTGGCGGTGGATATCCTGGTGAACAACGCAGGACTGGGCCAGTACGGCGCTTTCCACACCAGCGATCTGGAGCAGGAGCTGAGCCAGGTGCGCGTGAACTGCGAGGCGGTGGTGCGACTGTCGCGGTTGTTTGTGCCGCGCATGGTGGAGCGGCGGAGGGGATGGTTGCTGGTGGTGGCATCGACGGCAAGCTTTCAGCCGGTTCCGTATATCTCGACGTACGCGGCGACGAAGGTGTTTGACCGGTTCTTTGCGCTGGGGCTGGCGGCGGAGGTGGCGCGGTTCGGCGTGAAGGTGACGGCGCTGTGTCCGGGGCCGACGGAGAGCGAGTTTTTTGACGTTGCTGGTGCGGCGGCCTTTCGGCGCCATGTGCAGCCGGCCGAGGATGTGGCTCGGCTGGGCGTTGCCGCGCTGGCTCGCGGGCAGCGCACGATTCTGCCGCAGACGCAGGGGAAGGTGACGGCGTTTCTGGTGCGCTTTTTGCCGGTGAGCCTGATTACGTACTTTGTGGAGCGCGCGGCGCGGCCGGAGAAAGCGACGGGTTGAGAGAGCTTGCGCAGTTGGCGAGGTGAGATGGAGAAATGGCGTCGAAGGAGGGAAAGCGGGATGAGGGTTGGATCTAAATTCAGGATTCCAGGTATTTTCTTGCTGGTTGTCGCGATGTGTGTGCCGCTGGGATGGGCCGGGACGAAGGGGATTCCGAAGCACGGGAAGGCTGTTTTTGTGTTCAACGGCAGGGACCTGAGCCAGTTCGATATGTTTTTGCCGAGCACGGGGCTGAACGCGGATCCGAAGCATGTGTTCACGGTGGAGAACGGGGTGGTGCACGTATCGGGCACGGAGATGGGGTACTTCATCACGAAGAAGGAGTACAGGAATTACTATCTGCGGGCGGAGTTCAAGTGGGGCGAGGGGACGTTTGCGCCGAGGGCAGGTCAGGCGCGGGACAGCGGGATTTTGTACAACGTGCAGGGACCAGACAAGGTGTGGCCACGCAGCGTGGAGTTCCAGATTAACGAGGGCTGCACGGGCGACTTTTGGATGACGGACGGCGCAGCGCTGACAGGAACGGACGGCGTGCGGGTGGTGGGACCGACGGGCAGCGCGAAGAAGATTGACCGCTTCCACAAGGGGCCCTGGAAGAACGTGGTGGGATATCGCGACCCGGTGAATGAACTGGAGAAGCCGCACGGCGAATGGAACGTGGTGGAACTGGTGAATCGCGACGGTCATGTGTGGCAGTACGTGAACGGAACGCTGGCGAACGAAGGGACGGACGCGTTTCCGGGGAGCGGCAGGATACTGTTCCAGTCAGAAGGGGCGGAGGTGTACTTCCGGAATATGAAGATTTATCCGCTGAAGTAGCGCGGATGGCAGGTGCGCAGGACCTGGGCACGGCCTGGGCCGGATGCGGCGTGAGCTGGGTGCTGAAGGCCGCAGAGTTTTCCACGGACGGAAATCGGATGGGGCAACCTTTTGCGGGGTGCGGCATCTGAACCTGTAACAAGCAGAGGCTTCCCCAGGTTACGTCCCTCCAATAAAGGAACCATTCCTTTTCGAGGGTCTGTTGTTGGACCCTTCGTCTCGAATCTCTTCAGGAAATTCCCACCAAAACATGCCTCTCGAGCGGGCCTGCCGGAAGGCAGGCCCATGCGCTTGCGCCATGCTGGGAATGGATGCCGGAATGCCCGATACAATCAGAGTGTGAAGCCGTCCCGAACAGTTCCCGAAACGCAGATCGATCAGAACCTGAAGGCCATCGATGCCTTGTTTGACGAGGCCGGCCTGGTGAGACGGCGTCGCGGCAAGCCTGCCGGCATTACGCGGCAGCTGCGCATGGAGCGCGCCATGCCAGAGGAGCTCTCAGTGCCGGCGCCGGAGCCGCGGAGAGCGGCCAACGGCGTTCCGTTAATCGGGGTTCCGGCATGGGACAAGCTGCCGTGGCTGTGGCACGGCTTCAGCACGCGCAAGGGCGGTGGCAGCCGCGCTTACTGTCCTGAAGATGCGGAGGGTGAGCTGAACCTGGGATTCACGCCGCAGGATGCGCGCGAGACCGTGGTCCGGAACCGGCGACTGCTGGCAGAAGCGGTGACCGGCGATGCGGAGACGCCGATTGTGACCCTGCGCCAGATTCACTCCAACCTGGTGGTGCCGATACGCGCCGAAGATGCTCTGCGGGAGCCGCCGCGCAAGGGAGACGGACTGCTGACGGCCGAGCCGGGCATCCTGCTGGCGATTCAGACGGCGGATTGTATTCCGGTGCTGGTGGCAGACCGTAAGCGCCGGGCGGTGGGGGCCTTCCATGCGGGCTGGCGGGGCACGGTGAAGCGGATTGTGGAGATGGGCGTGGGCCGGATGCGGCTTGAGTTCGGCTCGCGGCCGGAGGACCTGGTGGCCGCGATTGGGCCGGGCGTGGGCGCCTGCTGCTATGCGGTGGGCGATGAGGTGCTTTCAGCCTTTGAGTCGCAGTTCAGCTATGCGCGGGAGCTGTTCCACGAGGTGTATGACTCGGATCCTGTCCGGACGAAATATCCGATGCTCTTTTTGACGCAGCGCGCGCCGGGCCACTCGCCGATTGGCCCCAGCCTGCACCTGGACCTGGTGGAGGCCAATCGCCGCCAGTTGCTGGACGCGGGGCTGAAACCGCGGGCTATCCAGGTGCTGGGCGGCTGCACAAGCTGCAACCCGGAGCTGTATTTTTCCCACCGGGCATCGCGTGGCTATGCCGGGCGCATGTTCAGCGTGATTGGAATTCGCCCATCCTGAGCGGAAGCGCACACGGCTCCTCTCTGCGCAGTTGCCTGCCGACGGGAGCCGATGCTGTTGGATGGAGTGGTACGGAAGAAATCAGGATGCGCTTGGCGCGGCTTCGTCCGGGTTAACCAGGTCGCGAAGCTCTTTGGAGGGCTTGAAGTAAGGAACCCGCTTGGCGGGCACTTCCACGCGCTCTCCGGTCTTGGGGTTGCGGCCAATGCGGGGATTGCGTTGGCGGATGCGGAAGGAGCCAAAACCGCGAATCTCGATTTTGTCTCCACTCTGGAGCGCAGCAATCACGGAATCAAACACGGTTTCCACGATTACCTCGCTATCACGGCGTGTCAGGTCGCCCAGCCGGGTAACCCGTTCCACCAGATCTGCCTTTGTCATGTCCTTCAGGCCTCCGCTCTCAGCATAAACGGATTCTGGGGGCGAAAGCGGGAAAAAGCAAGCCCCCAGTGTGGGAATTTCGCCTTTTGCATCAGCAGGTTGGCGAAAATGGCTCTGCGGAGGGCACGGCGGCATTGTCAGGCTGGGCTGTCGCGTTATGATGGGCAGAGTCTTTCTCCGCGGCAGATCGCGGGACGGAGCCCGGACGTGGCGCATCACCCTCAATACAGTATCGTTATCCCCGCCTACAACGAGAGCCGGCGGCTGCCCGCCACGCTGGAGGCGGTGCTGGGCAGCATTCGCGCGAATGGATGGGATGCGGAGGTGATTGTCGTCAATGACGGCTCCACGGACTCCACCGCGCAGATTGTGAAGGACTTCGCCCTTCAGGCCCCGGAGCTGAGGCTGCTGGAAAATCCGGGGAATCACGGCAAGGGGTACAGCGTGCGCAACGGAATGTTGCACGCGCAGGGCGATGTGGTGCTGTTTACGGATTCGGACCTCTCGTCGCCGATTGAAGAGGCGCACAGCCTGTTTGAGGCCATAGCGGCCGGGGCGGACATCGCCATTGGCTCGCGATGGCTGGAGCGCGACCGCCAGACCCAGCGCCAGCCGCTGTATCGCCAGTTCTTTGGCCGGTGCTTCAACCTGGTTACGCGGGCCATCATGCGGCTGCCGTTTGCCGATACCCAGTGCGGCTTCAAGGCGTTTACGCGGGAGGCGGCGCAGACGGTCTTCCAGCTGCAGACGATTGAGCGCTGGGGGTTCGACCCGGAGATCCTGTTCATCGCGCTGAAACGGGGATATCGCGTGGTGGAGGTGCCGGTGGCCTGGGCCCACGATGAGCGGACCCGCATGAGCTACCTGAAAGACGGGTTCAAGATGCTGCAGGAGTTGGCGCTTATCCGCTGGAATGCGCTGACAGGGCGCTATCGTCGGCCAGTGGAGCCTGCCGCGCGGCCTTGACGGCGTGCGAAGCGATATCTGCAAGGGAAAAGCGCCGGGATGCCCCGGCGCTTTTGGCATTTTGCGGAGCGCAACACGCTAGCTTTGGGGCGCTTCCCACTGGCCGGACTGGCCGGAGCGGAAGATGGCCTCGATGACCGCCATGTTGCGGATGGCGTCTTCGACGGGCACGGGAACTTGAGTGTTCTCCAGGATGGCCCGCGAGAAGGCGTCGCCCTGCAGGGTGTACTGGTCGGCCACGGGGAAGGTCTCCGTGACGATGCCGCTGCCGGTCAGGTCGCCGGTCTCATCGATGAAGAGGCGGGTGGGCCGGTCGTTGGGCGCGTTGAAGGGGATTTCGATTTCGATGCGGCCCTGCGTGCCAAGGAAGTGAACGCGCTGATAGGGCGCCAGTTGCGTGCTGCAAGTGAAGATGGACTGGCCGCCGGGAAAGTCGAGGATGGCCGAGGTGAGCCGGTCAGTGTGCATCTCGGGGTCGCGCTCCACTTTGGCCACGACGCGGGACGGCTCCTGGCCGAAGGCATAGCGCGAGACGTGGATGCAGTAGCAGCCGATGTCCATGAGTGCTCCGCCGCCGCACTCGACCTGGTTGCGGATGTTGCCGGGATCGTTGTTGAAGTAGCTGAAGAAGGCGGTGACGGAGCGCAGTTCTCCGATGCGGCCGGAGCGGATCAGCTCGCGGAGGCGCAGCCACTGGGGATAACTGCGGATCATGAAGGCTTCACCGATTTTGACGCCGGTGCGGCGGCTCACGTCGAGGAGCGTTTGAGCCTCGGCCACGGTCATGCTGAGGGGCTTCTCGCACAGGACGTGCTTGCCGGCCTCGGCGGCCTTGATGGTCCAAGGCACATGGAGCTGGTTGGGCAGGGGATTGTAGATGGCGTCGACATTGGGGTCGGCGAGGAGTTCTTCGTAAGAGCCGTAGGCGGTGGCGATGCCGAGTGCGTCCGCTGCCTCGCGAGCCTTGGCCAGATTGCGGGAGGCGATGGCGGTAACGGTGGAATGCTGGCCCAGCTGCATGGCGGGCAGCACCTTCTTGAGGCCGATGGCGGCGGTGCTGAGGACTCCCCAGCGAATCTTGTTTGGCATGGCAGCAATCATAACCGCGCGGCCGCAGGTTGAGGAACGCGTGGGGAGGCGATGGAAGAGTCTGGAATGGGAGGGCTGTAAGTGTCTGAGGAGTATGGTGGGCGCTGTAGGATTCGAACCTACGACTTCCACCGTGTGAAGGTGGCACTCTACCGCTGAGTTAAGCGCCCCCTTGGGGTGTGACTCAAGCCGAGCCAGCGGGGCATCCCGTAGGTTAGAGTAACATCAGCGGGGCCAGGCGGCCAACCCCTGCCGCCGGATTCTTACGGCTGGCATTCAGGCCGCGCCCATCGACCGATGCGCTGGAGAATCAGGTCAACCCGGAACACAGGCGAATTCCCCGGCGAGGGAGGGGAGACCCTGCGCCCTGTTGCCGGCCCAGGGGGGCAGGACAGCGAAGGGCAGGAGCGCGCCGGAGGACTGCGGCAGCCGCCGGGGACGCAGCCGGGGACAAGGACCGGGGCAGACAGCGCCGCAACCCACAAAGAATCAAATTCCAGCCCGGAAAACGGCCAATTTGCGCAACCTTCCGATGGGGATGGTGTTCCAGAGGATATGGCGACCTTGGTCCTGGACAACACGACCCTGGGAGCGGGCGCGATGGCGCTGCCGCAGCAGATAGCACCGGAGCGGCGCGGAGCCGGTTACGGTGCGGATGACTCCAGCGACGCGGCGGTGATGCTGCGGGTGGCGGCGGGCGACGAGGCAGGCTTTAACTACCTTGTGGAGAAGCACCACAGGGCAATGATTCACTTCCTGTTCCGCATGGTGCGGAACCAGGCGGTGGCCGAGGAACTGGCGCAGGAGGTGTTCCTGCGGGTGTACCGCTCGCGGGCAAGCTACCGGGCCGAGGCCAAGTTCACCACCTGGCTGTATCGCATTGCGACCAACCTGGCGGTGAATCATGCACGCGATACCCGCCATGAGCGGGCCGCGCAGAATGTGTATCTGGATGCGCCGGACGAAGAGACGGGGTCCACCCCGGACGTGGCCGACGACGAGCCAACCGTGGAGCAGCATTTGCTGCGGGAGGAACGGATGGCGGCAATTCGCAAGCATGTAATGGCGTTGCCCGAGCGCCAGCGCATGGCAGTGCTGATGCATAAGTACCAGGGCATGGATTATCGCCAGATCGGGGAGGTGCTGAAGTTGAGCGAGTCGGCAACCAAGTCGCTGCTCTTCCGCGCCTACCAGACGTTGCGGGACAAACTGAAGGACTTTGTTTGAGCGGAAAGAGCCGGGCAACACCGGCGGGAATGGAGTGGTGCCAATGAAACGGACCATGAACAACTGCACCGGGATGGAAAAGAAGCTGGCAGGAATGCTGCTCGATCCAGGCACGGTGAATGCCAAGGTTACGACTCATGTTGACGGATGCGAATCCTGCCAGGCGGAACTGGACGAGCTGCGCGCGACGATGGCTCTGCTGGATACCTGGGAGGCGCCGGAGCCGGGCCCGTATTTCATGACCCGCCTGAATGCGCGGCTTGCGGAAGAACGCGAAGCACCGCCCGCGAGCTGGATGGAGCGGTTGCGCGCCCGGTTTGCGTATGGACCGCAGATGCATGCGCGTCCTCTGGCAGCGATGGCTTTGACGGTGATGCTGCTGGTGGGCGGGGGAGCCTACCTTGGCGTCACGAACTGGGATCGTCCTGCTCCGCCGCAGGGGCAGGCGACGGTAGTGCATGATTTGCAGTTGCTGGATAACAATGCCCAGCTCCTGGACCAGCTTGAGTCGATCTCCGGGGATACGGACAGCAACTAGCGTCCCGGGAGCAGATTGATTCGTCTCATTCGGCAAGGGGGGCCGGGGAAAGAGCGTCATGGCAAAGAGAACAAAGACGGGAATGGTGCGTCGCGCTGCGTGGGCAGTCGTCACACTGGGTCTTTGCCTATCTGCGCCGCTGACCTTTGCCCAGCGGATTCGCCCGTTCCGCGCGCCACAGCCCGCATTTCAGCAACCGCGCTACTCGCAGGAGCAGCCCCATTACGGAGCGCAGCCCCGCTACGGTGAGCAGCGCTACACGGCCCAGCGCGAGGAGCGCAACCGGCCTCAGTACCAGTATCAGCAGCCGCGCCAGCAGCAGCGGGAGAGCCGCCAGCAGCAGCAGAATCGCCGCGAGCAGCAGCCGATGCGGCAGTATCAGCCGTACCGCCCGCCCGCGCCGCAGAATCGCGAGGTGCGTCCGGCTCCGGGCACTCCGGCCACTCCGCCGGCCAACGGATCGCGTTCGGGGTATCCGGGCGCCAACTTTGCACGGCCTGAGTATCCAGGGGCTGCGCGTCCGGCGTATCCAGGAGCAGCTCAGCCGAGCTACAGCCCGCCGGGACATCTGGGTTCATGGCTGAGCCAGCATCAGGGCGTTCCGTTGCAGGATCAGGAACGCATGCTGCGCAGCGATCCGAACTTCAACCGGCTTCCGCAGTCTACCCAGCAGCGACTGGTGCGCCAGCTGCACCAGGTGGACCAGATGCCCACGGCGCAGCGGGACAGGCGCCTTGCCCGCAACGAGGCGCTGGAGCGGATGTCTCCGCAGCAGCGGGCGCAGGTGAATAATTCAGCGCAGCGCTGGAAGCAGCTGCCCGCCGATCGCCAGGCGTTGATGAAGAATGCGTTCCGGAACCTGCGCTCGGTGCCTCCGGATCAGCGGCAGACGGTTCTGGATTCCGGGAGCTATCAGAGCACTTTCAGCCCCGAGGAGCGTGGAATTTTGTCTGACCTGTTGCGAGTCGAGCCGTACGAACCTCCAAAGTGACAGTGGCCTCCTAGCAGACAAGCGGCAGCGGGAATATCCGCTGCCGTTCTTTTTGGGAGCATGTGCGCGGTCGTCGCGGGGGAAGGAAGTGCGGGTTGACTTGTTGCTCTTGTTGGCGGCACGCGGCGTCGGAATGCTTACCGCGTGAGCTTGAGAGACAGGTCTTCCTGAGGCGCGGATTCTTCCGGGGCCAGCAGCAGCCACGCGGCGCCGGTGGCCATAAGCAGCAGGCCCAGCCATCCGCGCAGGTCCACCGTGGGCCGCATGAGGGCCAGCCCTGCCACGCTGGCGATGAGGGGCGCGAGCACGAACCGGGTGGTCATGCGAACGGCGGACATGCGGCGCATGAGCCAGAAGAGCAGGAGCAGGCCGGGCAGCTCGGCCGCGCCGGTCCAGGCGAGCTCGGGCGCGACGGCGTCCCAGCGCAGCACGACGCGTTCGGCGATAAGGCTGGCCAGCGCCAGTCCGGCGGACGCCGTTGCTCCGGCAATGGCGGCCAGGGGCGCTGAGGAGCGGCCGGGCATGGCCACGGCCACACGCACTGCCCAGCAGTTGGCAGCCGCGATGCAGAGCGCGGCGAGAAAGACGGCGGCGACGGCGATGCCTGCCTGCAGGGAGCGTGGCGTGTCCAGCGGGAAGACGCAGAGCGTGCCGACGAGGGCGAGCAGGGAGGCGGGCAGGCCTCCGCGGTTGTGCTGCCCAGTGCCGAGCCCGATGTACGGCTCAAAGACCACGGTGAAGACGGGCACCAGCGAAAGGATGGCCACGCGGGTCAGGTCAGAGACCCACTCCCGGGCAAGGGCTAGCAGGATGGCGGGGGCCACGACCAGGCAGAGGCCAACGAGGATGGCGTCCTCCACCAGCAGGAGTCCGGGCCAGCGTGCGCGATGGGCGAATCCGGCGACGGTGGCGGTGGCCGCCAGCAGGGCAAAGGCAATCGCCTGACTCTCCAGTGGCGGTAGCAGGTGCGGTGTCAGGTTCGGAAGCAGATCTGTACTGAGCGAGCCGGCCGACCAAAGCAGGCACAGCAGCAACAAGCCTGCCACCGGTCCAGCGCTCCGCTTTGCCCGCTTCCAGCGATCCACGATACCCCTTCCGGCAGGGTTGCAACCCAATTGCGCCCGGATGCAGCCAGCCGATTTTATCCTGCTTTGGCAGTGCCGGCTCGGGCAGCCCGCCCCTAAGCTACAATAGACAGTAGGCTAAGGCCGATCTTTTTTGCGCATTGAGCGCAAGCAAAGCAAGGAGTTTTACCCGTATGGCGATTCCCGCCACCCAAATGCGTCCGGGCATGATTATCAAGCACAATGACCAGTTGCACCTGGTCTTCAAGGTGGAGCATCGCACGCCCGGCAACCTGCGCGCCTTCATCCAGGCAAAGCTGCGCAACCTCAAGTCCGGTGCCATGTTCGAGCATCGCTTCCGCTCCGCCGACGCCATTGAGCGCGTTGTGGTGGATGAAGTTGCCATGGAGTTTCTGTACGCGGATGGGGACGACTACTACTTTATGAACCCCGAGGATTTTGAGCAGACGGTGCTCAAGCACTCGACGCTGGGCGAGGCCGTGGAGTACCTAACCCCGAATCTGCAGATCAAGGTGAGCTACTTTGATGGCCTTGCGGTGGGCATCGAACTGCCCGGAACCGTGGAGCTGACAGTGGTGGAGACCGAGCCGGGGCTGAAGTCGGCGACTGCCTCCAGCGTGACCAAGCCCGCCAAGCTGGAGACCGGCAGA
>JAJXXG010000869.1 GCA_021781255.1 Acidobacteriota bacterium | reverse complement strand
CGGCAAAATTCTCCTGGAGCCGTGATTGACACTTCACAGCTGACAGCAAACAGCTAACCATTGACAGCCAAGGGTGTGGACCGAATGGCGAGCATTTCTATTGCGCCGGATGACCGCGTGTTTGTTCTCACCGGCGCGGGCATCAGCGCAGAAAGCGGCCTGCCCACGTTTCGTGCTGAAGACGGTCTCTGGGCGGGGTACCGTGTCGAGGACGTCTGCACGCCGGACGCGTGGCTGCGCAATCCGGCGCAGGTCTGGGCGTTCTATTCCGCGCGCCGCGCTGCAGGATTAGAAGCAGAACCGAATGCGGCACACTTCGCGCTTGCGGAACTCGAGGCGCGCCTCGGCGACCGCTTTTTTCTCTGCACGCAGAATGTGGATGACCTGCACGAGCGCGCTGGTTCCGTGCGGCTGATGCACATACACGGCGAACTGGCGAAGTCGCGCTGTGAGCGGGAGTGCGGACGGCCGCCCGTCGAAGACCGCACAATCTACGGCAACCTGGCCGAGGTCCCCCGCTGCGCCTGCGGCGGCAGGCTCCGGCCGCACATCGTTTTCTTTGGAGAGATTCCGCTGGAGATGGAGCGCATTCAGGATGAGATTGCGAAGGCGACGCTGATGGTGGTGGTGGGCACGTCGGGGTCAGTGTATCCCGCGGCGAGCTTTGTGCATTGGGGGCGGCAGGGCGGTGCGCGTACCGTATACATCGGCCCGGAAGTGCCGCTCAATGCTTCGGCTTTTACGCAGGTCGTCGCAGGCAAGGCCGGAGAAACGCTCCCCGGCCTGTTTCAGTTGGAGTGAAGCGCAGCAACGCCTGCTCAAAAGTGAAAGCGGTAGCGCACCTGTGCCTGGACCATGCGCGGATCGTTGAAGTGAAAGCCGCCAATGGTGATGGAGTTATCCAGCAGCACGCGATGATTGGTCACGTTCAGGACGCTGCCGGAGAACTTCCAGTGCTCGCCAAGGTCCCGCCCCGCCGACACATCGAATGTGGTATGCGCCGGCAGATACGGCCCGTTGTACGGCCCCTGATTTGCGCCCTCCAGTCCGTTTGTGAATCCCGAGCCGTAATACACATTCGCCGCAAACCACGTCTGCATTGGCAGGTGCGTCGTGAAGCCTGTGTTCAGCGTATTCCGCTGGTCGTGGTCCACCGGCGTGTAGTCCGGGCCCAGGTTGCATGCCGGGTCGTTTGGATTGCTGCACGCAAACCCGCCGATCACGTTGCCGCGCTGCTCGGCGATCTGGTTGGAGTAAGCCAGGTGAAATTGCCCCAGTCGCGCCAGTTGAGGCGAGCGGACTGACAACTCCCACGCGCGCACCAGCGCGCCATCCACCGCGATGGGAAAGAAGATGTTCGATTCACCCACGTTCGCGTGGTCCAGAAAGTTGTTCACGCGATTCTTAAAGTTGTCCACATCGACAACCCAGCCCTTCCACGGAATCTGAATGCCGAACTGGTGTTCTTCATCGCGCTCCGACGGTAGTGGTACAAATGCGTTCTGGCCAGGCTGGCTCGTAACGTAGTTGAGGAACGCGCTGGAGACAGTCTGCACCGGCGCGGGCTGGAAGAAGTGCCCGTAGAATCCGCGCAGAACCCAATGCAGCCGAGGCAGCTCCACCGTGGCGCCAATGCGCGGATAGGCTGCATTTTCAATGTAGCCGCCATGGTAGTTTGAGATGCGCATGCCGCCCAGCAGTGTGAGATAACGATTCACGCGCAGATGGTCTGAGAAGTGGAACTCCACCAGCCCTGCATGGGCTTTGTCCGTGGTGTTCGGAATGCTGTTGCTGGAGTAGCTCTGGTCATTCACGATCAATCCAAAGAGATCATTTTCCGCCTGAAAGAACGAATACAGACCAGCAGAGAAGCTGTTCGGACCGATCTCGGCGCGCATGTCCGCCTGTGTGCCGGCATAGTTAGATGTCTGATGCCAGGTTGTCGCAACCGGCGTGTCTGTTGCAGGCGAGTCGTAGGCCGCGTGGTTGAAGTGATAGAACGGCGCAATCTCAAACAGAGTCTTCGGAGAGATCGTGTGAACCCAGTTCACAATCGCGAAAGAGTCGCGCTCTGTCTGGCCGTCACGCAAGCCAGTCGAGTTGTAATAATTGGCCGCCTGCTCCCAGTCATTCGGATTGGGGTCATACGGAATCTGAAAGAAGTCCTGGCGGTATTGCGCGTCGAGTCGCAGTTGATCCCGGGGCGTCTGGTTGCGCAGCAGTGAGAGAAATCCGCTCTCTGAATTCGTCGCATCGTGATAAATCGCGGTGATGGGCGTCGCCAGGCCATAGTTGGCGCGTGAGCCGGTTACGCTCGCGTACCACGCGGTCTTCTCGGAGTGGTCTCCCAGCGAGAGCTGCGTTTCCGCGGTGTAGAGGTTGCCCAGGGTCAGCAGCAGGTCCGCGTCGCGGTTGCGCTCAAAGCCGTTGCGAGGCAGCACATTGAAAGCGCCGTACGTGCGGTCGCCAATATCCGCCGTGTAGCTGCCGCGCTGCACTTCGATTTGATCAATGTCCTTGGGGTCGATTTGCGGGCCGATGTTGGAGTCGATCTTGGTGTTGGGAATCGCAATGCCATCGATCAGCCAGCTTGTCTGGTGCCCGCCGCGCATGTGCAGCATGTCGTGGGTCATGTACGCGCCGGGCACGTAGTCGGTGATCATCTGCATGCCGATGGTGCGGCTTGCGCCGGGAGTCTGGTCAATCTGCTCGCGGGAGATGAGCGTTGTGGGCGTCACCGAGTCCGCGGCTGCCACGGTGTCGGCAGAGCCTTGGACGACTACGGTCTGCGCGGCGGCCGCAAGCGTAAGAGGAATGTGGAGCACAGGATTTGTACCAGAGGCCACGGTGAGCGGTTGTGAGACTGTGCTGAAGCCCGGAGCCGCCACCTGAAGCCGATAGACGCCAATGGGAGTCTGAGCCAGCTCAAACTCGCCGCGCGCATCCGAAACCGCGCGCAGGGCAAATGCGGAATCCGCCGCCTGCAGCGTGACCTGCGCGCCCGCAATCGGGCGATGGTCGGGGTCGTGAACCACGCCATGCACAGTGGCGAAGACAGTAGCCCGCGCACTGGCGGATACGGCCAGAAACAGGGCCAGAGCAAATAAGGAATAAGAACGCATGAAAGAAACGATCTCCGAAGCAAATACGGCTGAAGGGCAGAAAGCCCTCACGCTTCAATTCAATTAGCGCGAAAGGAGTCCGCCGGGGAAGATGTCGTTGAGGCTGGGCCTAAGGTGCAGACGAATGCATCCTGCTGGCTTCCACAAATCCGCTCAACAATGGAGCGGACAGCAGCCAGAGTCCTCCAGGCAGGAAGAAGCGGCCCTCAACGGTATTTTCAGCAGAAGTGCATCGGCGGAGGACTGCGGCCGGCGCGGGTGCGAAGCTGGCTCATGCGGGCGGCCGCGAGGCTGGCTGCCGGCGAGTGAGCCTGCGCAAGCAGGAACGGCATGTCGGCGGCTGAGGGGGCCAGCGCGTGAGCGGGCGTCACGGCTGCGTGCATATTGCCGGGATACATGGGGCAATGCGACGGGGCGGTGAAGGCGGGCGCGGAGTCCGGCCTCGTTTGAGCCATGCGTGCCATCATCGCATCCGACATGGCGCAGTGGTGAGTTCCATGGCGGCGGCAGCAGAGAGGAAGACGCATGTCGTCGTCTGCCTGAAGCGTCGCCGTGAGCGGCCCCAGACAGAAAAACAAAACAAGAAAGATGGAAAGCCCGCGCCGCATCTACACTTAATGCTACACGAGTGGCAGATTGCAGCAGCGCAGGCAGCGCGGCTGCGCCCTCAGGTATCATCTGTTTATCGCACTTCCCAGCACCTTGAAGAAGGAACTCCCCGTGTCCCAAGAGAACGCATCCCCATCGACTACAGACTCTTCCGCGCAAACTTCAAGCGCCCGCCGTCCTCTGCGCATTGCGCTCT
>JAJXXG010000653.1 GCA_021781255.1 Acidobacteriota bacterium | reverse complement strand
TTACTCCGGGCGCGGCGATTCCGCGACCGATTGGAAACCGAAGCGATGGTAGATTGCCTGCGCCTCAGGACTCCTGAGAAATTCGAGCCACTGCGCCGCAGTTTGCGGGTGGGGCGCTCCGCTGACCACTCCGCCCGCATAAGTGGCAACCATATTCTGAGCGTCAGGAATCGGCACGCCAGCGATGGGGTTGTGGATGCTTTCCTGGAATCGCACCTCTGAGGCCCAGGTTATGCCAGCGTCGGCCTCATCCTTCATGATCCGCATCGGCGTCTGGCGATGGTGAATCTCGGTGAGCATCGTCTTGCCAGTCTGGACCTTGGTTTTGTAGACAGCCTTGTAAAGCTCCTCGCCGCCAGCCTTGCGGAGCGAATCGGCAATCTGGTTGGCTACGCCCTCCCACTCCGGATTGGGCATGGAAAGCCGCAGCTCCGGCCGCGCCAGATCGTTCAAGGAGTGGATTTGGTGAGGATTGCCTGCCTTGATCATGATTTCAAGGGTGTTGGTGGCGTAGGGAACGACGTTCTTAACCTGCCCGGTCTGCTGCATCTGGTGCAGCACGCGCACGCCGGCCTCGTAGACGTCGGGCTGCACTGTAAGGGTCAGGTTGCCGAGTGTGAGCGTATTGGCGGCGGCCATCTGCCGGCGCAGGATACCCGGCGGCAACGTCTCATAGAAGATGTGGCCGGCGAGCTCAGGATGATGCGCTTCGAAGGCCGCGATCAACTGCGGCAGCACAAAGAACTGATTGCCGCCGATGAAGAGCACCAGCTTCGCACCGGATGGATTGCCGTGCAGGTCGGGGACATTGTCGACGCCGGGCACAGGAAAGACGTAGCCCCGGTCGCGCGCCGGATTGTTGGCCTGGCCACTCCAGGGCGGACTGGCTTGTGCCGCGGCGCCAGCCCCGTGACCGGCGGCGAAGAGAGCGCAAGCGAAAATAACAAGCGATTTCATCTGCGGTGTTCCTCCGAAGTTAGAGCCTGTCATTCCCTTTCGCGCATGCGGGAAAGGGAATAACCGGCTTCAGGCGGCCGTGATGTAGGTAAAGCGCCCGTCGGTTTGCAACAGTGCGATTGCAGCCACCATGGAAGCGACGACGAGCGTTCCCTCGACGGTGTGCGCCAGCATCTCCTTGACGATTTCCTCGGGAGAAGTACTCAGCTTGCGCAAGCGCACGAGCACGCGCACCTGCTCCTCGGTGGCCGTGTGGCAGCTGAGGAACTGCACGCCGCGATGGCGGAGCGTGGCCATGTTGCGTGCCTGATACATGGAGTCTTCGTCGTCTGGATTCTGGCTCTCAGCGCCCGGTGCGGCGGCGAGATCTTTTCCGACGAAGATATTGCGCACCGCCGGTTTGCCGGTCTCGGGGTCGTTGACCTTGATCATCTCGCCAAGCTGGTACTTGTTCCAGATAAAGTCGTCGTAGTTGAGCATATTGGCCGGTCCGTGCATGGCCACCACGACCTTGATCTGAGAGCGCGGCACACCAAAGCCGAACTCGAGGCCGTTGAGGGAGTTCTTGACGTTATTCAGGAATATGCCGTCATTTACCTTCACAATGTCGTAGACCTGTTTTACGCGTGCCGGATCCTTGACCAGCGCCCGAAATCTTGCCAGGCTCCAATCGCCTGTCTTCCACACCAGTTGACCCTGCGCGGAGCCGGCGCCACCAGCCGCGACGCCGAGCGCGGCCGCTCCAGAGACGAATGCTCTACGGGTGAGATGCTGCATGTGATCCTCCTTGGGTAAATTTGACTTCATCGACAATCACGGCATCCATTTACCGCCGCGGACGATGCGGATTGCGGCGCGGCGCGGCCGGTGCTGCGGGGAATAGGACATAGCCAGGAGCGAAGAGCCCCGCTCCATCTCAGATTATGCTGCAGCAAACCGCAGTGGTCTAATTACTCTTGCTAATGGGCCATAAGGCAGCGTGATCGCGCCACGTAATCGTCCGGTGGTTCGGTGGTTGAAGGCTGCTGGCCTAACACGGCTGGTCTTGCAAAGTGATGCGAGAGTTCAGGCAGCCAGAAGCAGACTATTCGTCGCTTCGATGCAGCTCGCGCAGCGCCCGGTCTCGTTCCAGCTTCTGCTGCGTCAGCAACGCCAGCTCAGCATAGTCCCCGCGCCGTTCGGCCTCGGCAATGAGCGCGCGCAGGTTGCGCTGCTGGCTCTCAATCGCCCGCTCCTGAACCTCCTGCAGCGCGCTTGCTACCTCGCCTTCCTCCGGCGGCCGGGTCTCGGCAAGCAGCGCCTCGGCCAGCAATGCCCGCTGCGCCGGCTCCTCCACTACGTCCATCGGATCCTTCGCCGCCCGCGTAGCCAGCGCCTGCATGGCCAGGAATGCGCCAAGATGCTCAAACCAGGCAGGCTGCTTCGCCAGAGCCTCAACCGCCAGCCTGCGTGACTGCGCGCCTGCGGGATCGGTGATGGCCAGCGCGCGCAGCAGCACGCGCTCCACCTCTGTCAGCGCCGCAGGCCGCGCTTCTACCCGCTCCCGCCTCTTTAGCGCCGCCTGGCGCAGTTCCTCGCGAAGAACCGCCGAGTCGATGCCGAGCTTTTGCGCGGCATCGGCGGCAAACTGGTCCCGCGCCAGCTTCTCCGGCATTCTGCGGATGTGCGGCAGCAGAAAATTCAGCGCCTTTACCTTCTGCTCCGCGCTGGCGCCGGGAAACGCAGCCCGCGCCCGCTCGATCAGATAATCGGATTGTCTTCGCGCTCCGCGCACCGCCTGCGTATAAGCCTCTACTCCCCGCTCGCGGATAAACCGGTCCGGGTCAAGGCCGCCGTCCAGGGTCACGATCTTGATCGCAAACCCCTCCTCGGTCAGCATCGCAATCGACTTCTCGGCGGCGTTTGCACCCGCGGCATCGGGATCGAAATTCACCACCACGTTCTGCGTGTGCCGCTTGAGGATTGCCACCTGCTGCTCGGTAAATGCTGTCCCGCTGGTCGCAATCACATTCTGAATGCCGCGCAGAAACACGCTGATGCAGTCCATCTGCCCCTCCACCAGAAGGGCAAACTCAAGCTGCCGGATGGCCGCCTTCGCCTTGTCAAGATTGAACAGGACCTGGCCCTTGGAATAAAGCGGCGTCTCCGGCGAGTTGATGTACTTCGCGCCCGCCTTTTCCCCTGTCTCCAGCGTCCGCGCCGTAAACGCGATCACCCTTCCGCCCTCATTGCAGATAGGAAACACGACCCGCTTGCGGAACCGGTCGTAAATGGGCCCCTGGCCGCCGTCTCCCTGTTCCTTCGAGCTGAATAGTCCACTCGCCCGCAGAGTCTCCTCGTTCGCCATGCCGCTCAGCCGGTCGCGCAGCGCATTGAAGCCGTCGGGCGCGTAGCCGATTCTGAACTTCCTGATCCCCTCGTCTGAAAGTCCGCGGCCGGCAAGATACTCCCGCGCCAGCGCCCCGCCGGGCGAGCGCAAATGCTCCTCAAACCACGCCGCGGCAGTTTCGTGCAGTTCCAGCAGCTTCGCCCGCAGCCGCGCCCCGGCAGCCTCTTCCGGCGACGAATACTCCCGCCTGGGCAGCGGAATCCCGCACTTGCCGGCCACAATCCGCACCGCCTCGGGAAAGCCAACATTCTCGATCTTCCCAACAAAAGAAAAAACGTCCCCTGAAGCCTGGCAGCCAAAGCAGTAATAAAACTGCTGCCCCGCATGCACGCTGAACGACGGCGTCTTCTCCTTGTGAAACGGGCACAGCCCTGTGTAACGCTGCGCTCCCGCCTTGCGCAGGCGGATATACCCCTCGATCACCTTGACGATGTCGGCCTGCTGCTTCACGGTTTGGGCAAAGTCAGACATGGAGAGGTCTCTCTTGAGTCCAGCACCGGCTTCGCGGACCCACAGGGGATGAAACGGGTATCGGTGCTGCTTTAGAGTGTAGTGGCACAGTCGGCATTGAGGTCGGTCTTTTTGTTG
>JAJXXG010000289.1 GCA_021781255.1 Acidobacteriota bacterium | reverse complement strand
TCAAATGCAATTCATGGTATACATCTCCTGCCCTGATAGATTAGCCTTTCCGCGTCATGAAAACCTCGCCAGAACCCAATAAGCAATCGATTGCGTCAGCCGCTGGCACCTGGCTGGCGATGCTCTTTTTAATTGCCTTTTTCCTTCCTGTTTTGCCCGCCTGCGCACAGGCGCCTTCGCCGGATTCGCCTGCAATCGATGCCCAGGCCCGCGCGATGCTCTCCAAGCTCACGCTCCAGCAGAAAATTCAGCTCATCGGCGGCGTGGACTCCATGTTCACTTACGCCGAACCTTCCATCGGCCTGCCGCGGCTCAAGATGTCTGATGCTTCCGTCGGTGTCCGCACCTGGGGACCCACCACGGCTTACGCCGGCGGCGTTGCCCTGGCCGCCACCTGGGACACCAACTTCGCCTACGAGCTTGGCCAGGCCCTCGGCCGCGATGCACGCGCCCGCGGCGTCAACTTCCTGCTCGGCCCCGGCGTCAACATCGCCCGCTCACCCGTCGCAGGCCGCAACTTCGAATACCTCTCTGAGGATCCCTACCTCAACTCCACGCTCGTCGTTCCCTATATTCACGGCGTGCAGTCGCAGGGCGTCTCCGCCACCGTCAAGCATTACGCGCTCAACAACCAAGAGTACAACCGCCACAACGTTGACGTCACCATTGACCCACGCACCATGCACGAAATCTATCTGCCTGCATTCAAGGCAGCCGTCACCAAAGGCAACGTCGGCGCAGTCATGGACTCCTACAACCTCGTCAACGGCGAGCACTCCACCCAGAATCATCTCCTCAACATCCAGCTTCTCCGCGACGACTGGCACTTCAAGGGCATCGTCATGTCGGACTGGGACGCAACGTATGACGGCGTGGCAGCGGCCAACAATGGCCTCGACCTCGAAATGCCGAACGCCCGCTTTATGAACGCCAACACGCTCATGCCCGCCATCAAGGACGGCAAGGTTACCGAGGCCACCATCAACCAGAAGGTCCTCCGCATTCTGCGCACCGCCATCCGCTTTCACTTCCTCAGCCGTCGCCAGCTCGACCTCAATGACTCCACTTACTCTGTGGCCGATCGCGCCGTCGCCCTGCGCGGTGCCCTCGAGAGCATGACCCTGCTCAAGAATCAGGGCCATCTTCTGCCGCTCGACGCAGGCAAAATCAAGACCATCGCTGTCATTGGTCCAGACGCATGGCCGGCCGTGCCCGGAGGCGGCGGCTCGTCTGAAGCCACAGCCTTCGCGCCCGTCAGCTTTGTCACCGGCATCGGCAACTTCCTTGGGCCCGACGTCCATCTGCTTTACACCCCTGGCCTGCCCAAAATGACCGACGTCTTTAACAAAACCGACTGGGACGGCTCGATCCAGCAAGCCACCTATCCCAGCCATGACTTCACCGGCACGCCAACAATCGTCACCCTCCACCGCATCAGCAGCTACAAGGACGAGTGGGGAGGGCCGCAAAGCAAAACGCCTCGCAGCATCCGTTACACCGCCACTTACAAGGCCGATAAGGCCGGCGACTATCTCATTCTCGCCGCAGCCTCCGGCGGCGACCACTACACCATCAAGGTTGACGGCAAAACCGTTGCCGAGCAGATGCAGATGGAGGGCCAGCACGCTGAGTCCGCCACCGTACACCTCGACGCAGGCCAGACAATCCACGTCGAAGCCGAGTACCTGCCGAACTTCGCCGGCAACCGCTTTGCTCTCGGAATCCGCAGCACGGCCGACCTCATCCTGCCTGATGTGGCAACCTTCGCCAAAGCCGCCGATGCCGTCGTCGTCGCCGTCGGCTTCGATCCCTCAAACGAAAGCGAGGGTTCTGACCGCAGCTTCACATTGCCCTGGGGCCAGGATGCTCTCATCGAGGCCGCAGCCGCCGCCAATCCGCACACCATCGTCACCCTCACCGGCGGCGGTGCAGTCGACACCTCAGGCTGGCTCAGCAAAGTCCCAGTCCTGCTCCACACCTGGTATCCCGGTCAGGAAGGCGGCAACGCGCTGGCCGATATTCTCTTCGGCAAGCACGATCCGGAGGGCCGCCTGCCGGTCACATTTGAGGCAAGCTGGAAAAACAGCCCATCCTACAAGGACTACTACCCCGCTCCCGGCACTGACACCAAACTCATCGTGCATGAGTTCGGTCAGCCCATGCGTATTGACACCATCCAGCACGTCACCTATGGCGACAAGCTCATGGTCGGCTATCGCTACTACACCACCACCGGCAAAAAGCCGCTCTTCCCCTTTGGCTTTGGCCTCAGTTACACCACCTTCAGCTTCTCCAATCTGCAGGCGCCATCGCTTTCCACCATCGGCAACATCGATCCGCAGGGCATTCCCGTCAGCTTTGACGTCACCAACACCGGCAGCGTAAAAGGTGCTGAGGTGGCACAGCTTTACGTCTCCGATCCCTCGGCCACCGTCAGCCGGCCGGAGCGCGAACTGAAAGGCTTCGTCAAAGTCCGCCTCGCTCCCGGCGAAACCAGACACGTCACCATCATGCTCCACGCCGGCGCATTCAGTTATTGGAGCCCGTCGCTGAAGACATGGCATATCGATCCGGGCAACTTCATCCTCCGCGTTGGTGGCTCCAGCGAGGACACGCCGCTCACCCACACGATCACGCTCAAGTAGTCCCGAGTCTCCATCCACTCTGAAGAGCCCCGCCGCGCGCGGGGCTCTTCTTTTCACCGCACCACGCGCTTCAGGCAAGATTCACACTTCAATCTCCGCGCTCATCCGCTACACTTGGCACACAAACATAAAGTCATCTGGCTGGGGGGAACAAGATGAACGATTGGAAGTTGCTGCAAAAGGATCCGGCTGAGGCCCTGGCGATGCTTCACTTCTATTCCATCAGGAAGAAGCACGCCAAGGGTGTGGTCGAAATCCGCATCACTGTCAAGGAGTTCGCCACCGCCAAGACCTCTGACATGAAGTTCTACGCCGAGGCCGACGTCTGCCTCAACCAGAACTCTGTCCCCTTCACGCCCTGCGGCTGGGGCGAATCCCACTTCATCGCGCTTGCTGAGTGCCTGCGCAATCTGCGCAAATTCGAGTACGAGGAATGCGAGGAGCCTTCCACGGCGAACACGGAATAGCGTTCGTCTCTTTCACTGCATCGCGGCCTCATGCAATCCCACTTCCTTCGCTTGCGGCAGTGTGTGCGTGTCCCACCAGTCATGAATCACCACATTCCACTTCCGGCTGCGCCCAATCCACAGCTCTGCCGCGCGCGCGTAGCGGTACTCATTGTTCGCCAGCCAGTAGCGTCGGTTGTCCTTGAGCCACGCCTCGCGATAAAGCTCGCCAATTTGCGAATATCCGTCGCGAATGTCCTCCAGCCGGCCATTGTTTGACCCAATTGTCTCCAGCAGGTCTTCCACCTCGCTCCAGTTCGCCTTGTCGCCTTCCAGTGCCCGTGCCTTTTCATAGAGCGTCACGCAATCATTTGCCGCCTGAAACTTGTAGCCCACAAAATCCATGCGACGCGCGCCTAACTCCATCGCATCCAGCGCCTCCGGGTTGCGCAACTTCTGCCCGCGTTCTGCTGCCGCTGTGCGCGCCTGCGCAATCAGCGTAATCGCCCGCTCCGCATCCAGCCGTAGCTCGTGCGCCACTGGCAGCAGCTTCGCGCTCACCTGCTCGCCCTGCCTGGAAAACGGATCCACCCAGAAATAGCGGTCCTGCACGTCCTCAAGCCCGGCCTTCTCCAGCACCGCATGCGCAGCCATCAGCGCCTTCTGCGCCTCATCAATCTTGCCCGTCGGGTCGCCATGGAAAGCCAGCCCATACGACGTCTCATATGCTGACTCCGCGCTCTCGCCCTTCTGCCAGCTCGCCGCCGCGCCAAACAGAACGCCATACCAGTTCTCGTCGAAGATGCCTTCGCCGTCGTCGTTCCACACCGTGTTCAACTGCCCCT
>JAJXXG010000647.1 GCA_021781255.1 Acidobacteriota bacterium | reverse complement strand
TAAACCAGTTGATACCCGCGGCGCAGGCACTCGTCGCGCATCCAGTCCTCCATGATCTTGCGGATCATGGCGCCCTTGGGATGCCAGAAGATCAGGCCCGCTCCGGCCAGCTCCTGCACGCTGAACAGATCCAGTTGCTTGCCCAGCACGCGATGGTCCCGGCGCGCAGCCTCTTCCAGCCGCGCAAAGTGCTCGTCGAGATCTTTTTTCGAGAAGAACGCCGTGCCGTAGATGCGTTGCAACTGCGGATTCTTTTCGTCGCCCAGCCAGTAAGCCCCGGCCAGGTTCGTTACCTTGAAGGCCTTCACGCGCCCCGTCGACGGCACATGCGGACCGCGGCAGAAGTCCACGAACTCCCCATTGCGGTAAAAGCTCACCGCGGCCCCCGGCTCGGTAAACTTGGTCACAAAGTGCGTCTTCATGAAGTCGCCGTCTTTTGCAAACCCCTCCAGCGCCGCATCTCTTGGAGAAAATTCGTGCGTAAACGCCTCGTTGCGCGCTACCACCTCGGCCATCTTGCTCTCAATGGCGGTCAGGTCCTCCGGCGTAAACGGCCTTTCGCGATAAAAATCGTAGAAGAATCCGGCATCCGTCGCTGGTCCATGGCCCAGCTTGGTCTCCGGGAATAGTTCCAGCACTGCCGTTGCCAGCACGTGCGCAGCCGAGTGGCGCAGCACCTTGAGCGCCTCTGGGTCGCTCTCCTTGAGCAGCTCCAGCCGTACGCTCGCCGTGAGCGGCGCGGACAGATCCACAAGACGCGGCGCGGTCGCATCTTCGGCGGCATACATCGCCGCCTCTGACTGCCCGTCCGGCTGGCCGTCGCCTCCGGCGCCCTCTTGCGCCGGCGTCGCAATGGGCGTTATCCGCGCGACAATGCTGGCTGCCGCCAGCCGCGGTGAAATCGAGTTGGCGATGTCGTAAGGTGTCGTGCCCGCAGGCACATTGCGGAGCGAGCCGTCAGGCAGCTGTATGGCGATGGAATTCGTGCTCATGAGTCGGATGCAGAACCTTTTGCGGCCGCGAAAAACCTGAAATGCAGCCAACTTATGAGAATAGAAGCAGGATGGGGGCAAAGTCGAGGCCGGATCGCGCCGAAGGCAATTCTCCTTCCCTTGTCTGCCGTAGCTGCGCCTCTCTAGGTTCCGATTTCCCTGTCCGATCGCAACCCCGCTCGCGGCGTCAAATGGCTAACCCAGAAGGAGAATTGCCTTATGCCTTGGATTTTTCCTCGTGATACTCCGCCTCGGTGTTGATGGCCCAGATGTTGTCCTTCGTCGTGATGCCGTTCGCAATGTTGTCCACCGCGGTCATCGCCGTCAGCATCGAGTGATCCTGATTGTTGTACTTGTGCATCCCGTTGCGGCCCACCAGAAACAGATTCTCGATGCCATCCAGAAAATTGCGAATCGTGTCGAAGCGCGCATAGGTTCCAAAGTAGGCCGGATATGTCTTCGGCACCCGCACGACATGAGAGTCCAGCACGTCTCCGGCCTTCACAATGCCGATCCGCTCCATCTCTTCCACGCCCAGCCGTACCATCTCTTCATCGGTGTACTTCCACATCGGATCCGTCACGTTGCAAAAGTACTCCAGCCCCAGCCAGTACTTCCCCGGATCGCCCACAAGCCAGGATCCCCAGTTGTTCAGAATTTGCAGCCGCCCTACCGTTACGTCCGGTTCCTGAATGTAGATCCAGTTGTCGCGCAGCGGCGCGCCATCCTTCTCCTTCACCGCGAGCTTGTCCACCAGCAGCCCCACGATCACCATGTCCCGATACACAAGCCCCTCGGCAACCTCCACCACCTCGGCCGGCGCCGCCGCTCCCATGGCGCGGATCAGGTCGCGCACCGGCATCGTGGAAAAGAAATAGTCCCCGCGCATCGTGACCCGATTCCCTGCCGCATCTGTGCCTTCCACCGCTGCCACGCGGTTGCCTTCGATATGGATGCGGTCAATCGTAATGCCCATCTTGAACTCGCCGCCCTTCGCCTTGACCAGGCCCGCGACGTGCTCCCAGAGTTGCCCTGCGCCGAGTTTGGGATACAGAAACTGCTCGATCAGCGAGGTCTCGGTCTTCTTTTGCGCAAGGTCGCCGCTCCTTGCAAACAGCTTGCGGAAGAAGTGTGCCACCACGCCTTTGAGCGACAGCCCTTTGATGCGCTGGGCGCCCCACTCCGCGCTGATCTGACGGCACGGCACGCCCCACACCTTTTCCGTGTACGACTCGAAAAAGGTCCGGTACAGTTGGCGTCCGAACCGGTTGACGAGGAAATCCTCCAGCGTTACCTCCTGGCGGCGGGGCATCAGCGCGGCCCGCAGGTAGCTGAGTCCGCATACCAGCGTGCGCCACAAGCCCAGATTGCGAATCGTGGCCGCGCTCAAGCGGATCGGGTAGTCAAAAAAACGGCGCAGAAAATAGATGCGGGTCTTGCGCTGCAGCACCAGCATCACCAGGTCTTCTTTCTGCGGGTCCGGGCCGGCGCCGGCGGCAGGCAGGTTGCGTTCTTGGCCGTGATACCGCAATCGGCTCGCCTGGTCCGCGCCGCCCTCGATCGGCATCATGTTCAGCCACCACTGCATCACCCGGTCGGACTTCGAGAAAAACCGGTGCGGGCCAATGTCCATGCGGTTGCCCTTATAGCGCACCGTGCGCGACAGCCCGCCGATCGCCTCCATCGACTCCAGAACAACCGGGCGAACGGCGGTGCGGTTCTCGAGCTCGAGCGCGGCGGTTAATCCTGCCGGCCCGGCCCCGATGATGATGGCTGTCTCCTGCTTCATGTTTGGCATCTCCTTCCTGACTGCTTCCTTATTGATGCTTGTCTTTCCCTCTGCCCAGAGTGGCAGTCTGGCCCTATGGTTCATTCCCGGCGCCGGCCGCTGGAGCGTTTACCTGCACAATCACATACTTGCCCGCCGTGGCGATCACCGGTCCCAGCCGATGCGTCTCGGCGAGCTCGCGCGCCAGCCACGAGCCATCATCCTCGCGTTGCGCCGTCGTCAGAAGAAGAAAACTGCGTTGCCGGTACTCCGCCCATGGCACGCCGCGAACCCAGCCGATGCGGCTGGCGTCTTCCATCCAGTGGTCCACGGTCGTGCTTCTCGTTACCTCATACGCCATCTTGATGTCGTAGGCATCGATCAGTCGTCCCTTCAGCGCCGGCGCATAATCGGCCAGCGGCAGGTAGATCTCCATGTTGGCCACCAACACGTCCTCTTGCCCGCGGCCAAGAACAGATTGAATCGATGCCAGGTCGAACGGGCGGGGATCGGAAGGATGTGCGGAGCGCATCGGGTCCCGCGCCTCCACAAGATTCAGCCAGCCGCGTCCCACCACATGCAGTCCCCAACCCGCAAACGTCAAGATCAGCAGCAGCGCCACCTTCGGATTGCCTCGTGAAAAACGGCTTGCAACCAAAGGCAGCAGCAGAAACAGGCCCATCAATCCATGCAGGACATAGCGCGTCACAAACGCCTTCAGGACAAAGATGCCCGCCAGCCAGCCGATGATCGGAATCAGAGACAGGGTCAGTGCCAGAGCCGCGAACTCATCATCGCCTGCGCGCCGCTCCCCCGTCGCTGCCGGGTCCGTAGCCGCCTTCCTGCTCACCGCGAATGGCACGGCCAGCACCAGAAACACAAACAGCAGCGCGGCGGCGCTGGGGAACGCTCCCGCCAGCATGTCCGGAATGGAATGCAGTTCGGGCTTTTGAAAATATCCGTCCGCGTACTTCCGGTCCGCCAGAATCAGCGGCAGGTACAGCAACTCGCTTGCCGATGCGCTCGCGATCGCCAGCCATGTCGCCCACGCGATCTTCCGCAGGCGTCGTCCCCTCACCATCTCGGCCGTGTAAAAAGCCGGCAGTGCGAAGACCGCGTAAAAGTGGCAGCCCAGCATCAGTGCCAGCGCCGCCGCCAGCGCCGCCGCCCAGGCGCGC
>JAJXXG010000500.1 GCA_021781255.1 Acidobacteriota bacterium | reverse complement strand
GAACGCGGTACTTGAGGAGCAGACAGGTGATGCCGATGGAGCTGAGCCACTCGCAGACTTCGGTTCCTTCAATATCGATGGCCACTACCTGGTAGCCGCCCCCAGGGAAGACCACGACGGCAGCGCCGGTATTGCGGCCTTTGGTAGGGTAGAGAGTAAGAGTGGGCGAAGAGACGTTGCTTAATAAGACAACAGGGCGGCCTGCGACGAGCTTGTCATTGGCAGTGATAGCGTCTTCCTCGGCGGGCGGATTCGCAGAGGCTCCCGGCGCGATGCCGGGCCAGACTGGAAGCATGAGATGGCCGGGTGCAGGAGGCCAGCCGGAGGGCTGTGCAGGCAAGGGATTGGTGTTATTCATGCGATGGCGCTCTTTTAATGAATGATAATCGGTTCGAAGCGGGTAGACAGCGTTTTGGGGAATTGATTCCCCAAAGAGCGGCCGATATCGGGGAATGATCTCCCCATTCCTTTAGATTTCTCTCAGCAAGCCTTTGACAATAAATGGGATAGATTTTGGCTTGCGACCTGCTCAGAGAACAGGAGGAGACCCCTCACATGAAGCTCTGGACACCAGTCCGCATTGTGAATCTGTGTGCAATCGGGTTTGCTGTGCTCATTCCGCTTTTTCTGGTTGTAAGTCGTGCGGCCGGCCGGGACGATCAAGTTCGGCAGCAAAGCCGCAGCGCAGCTCCCCAGGCGAAAAACACAATCGCCGGGATCGATAAGCAGGGAACGTCAAGCCAGGAACCTCTTTTGCGGAATCGCCAGGATCTGTCTGCTCCCGGCGGGGCGCAGGCAGGGAATGGCAACGCAAAGGAGCAAATTCTTGAGGCTTCATACCTGCCACCGGCGCCATTCAGAAGCGCAACAAACGCCGCCACGGTAAAGAGCCCAGCGTTGTCTCAGGGAGTCTCAGCGATCGAAGCCGGCCGGCAGGACTTTGAGCGCTATGGCTGCAAATATTGTCACGGAGCGGACCTGAAGGGCGGAGTGCCCAATCCGAACGCCCAGGGAGGTGTGGTTCCTGGCCTGGTTCATGTGTCGGAGGACTATACGAACGAAGAGATCCTCAACCTGATCCGCGACGGCAGGACGGCGCCGCTGGATAACTCGAAGGGAATCACTCCGCCGATCTATATGCCGCAGTGGAAGAAGATTATTAACGACCAGTATATTCACGACATTCTCAGCTATCTTCAGTCGAAGCAAGAAAAGAAGACCGAGAACTGGTAATCGTCTCTACAGCCACTGAAAATCCAACAGAAACGCCGGCAATGAGTGCCGGCGTTTCTGCTTGGCGCCTGAAATTGGCTGCATCTGCGTCGCAAGGTGATCGAGTCGGAAAAGGCGGCTCCCGAGATCGCAAAGGAAGCCATCGCTCTCGTGCGTGTGCTTTACGCCGTCGAGAGGCAAGGCGCCAACGCCTCGGTCGAAGATCGTCTGCGGTTGCGCCGGGAGCAATCGGCGCCGGTGCTGGCCGAGCTGCGCGAGATGTTTTTCGACTGGGAAAGAGCAGTTGCTGCCCAAGCATCCCATGGCCGAGGCGATCAGATACGCCCTGGGTCACTGGGACGAGCTCAGCGTGTTCCTCGCCGACGGTGCCGTCGCGATCGACAACAACCTATCCGAACGCGAGATGAAACGCGTTGTACTCAATCGAAAGGACAGTCTCTTTGTGGGCAACGCTCGCGGCGGCTGAACCGCTGCCATCCTGGCCAGCCTCACTTCAAGCTGCCGCCGCCACGAAATAGACCCGCAGCTCTATCTCACCCAGCTGCTGGTCAACTTGCCGTCGCTGCGGATAAGCGACCTGCCGGACTGGCTGTCCGACAGATGGAAGGCCGCACAGAATGTGAGACTGACCGACTTTGCCCAAGAACGCGAGTTTGCCCGATAATTAACTCGCTCGCCACAGAAGTCCCAGTGAACGTGATAAAGATCACCTTGGGTCACCGTAGCTGGTTATCCACCCGAAACATGGAATCAAGAAGAGCCGCTGCGCATTACCCCGGGCCGCGAACGGGGAGCCTTCGGAAACTCCTCGCCACGCCGAAAGTAAGCAAGAGGGCGCCTAAGATCACAAAAGCAATCCCCACAGGTTTGGCTAAAGCGTATAGGAGGCTGTCTCGATATTCGGTGGCGACTGAAGGAAGCCGCCATACTTCAATATGCGGCTCTGTCGAATTCAGCGGAGACGTGTCGGATAGAAACTGCATTTCCAGTCTGTATGGCTGGCCCTGCCTTGCAGAGAAACGCCCAATCCCCTTATAGACTCTTGCCGACCAACCCGCCTGCCGCTCTGTCCTTGATGATCCATGGGCAACGGGTTTTCCGCCTGTCGAGAGCGTCCAGTCGGCGTTGACAGCCGTTGGAATCCCGCTGCAATTGTCGAGCAGGGCATCATTGATTCCGAGGAGACAATCCAAAGTGTTCGTCGGGATTGCCCTCTCAGCAGTGATCGCGACGAGATATTCGCCATCTTGGGGTACTGTGAATGTAGCGACGGTGATCTCGTGCGCAAGCGAGGGCAGCGGCATATCAACAGGCGGTGTACCGAGTCTGACTTGTTGCGCTCGCCAGATGAGGAATCCCGCGCCAAAGAATATCAGCGCGAGACCAAGACTAACCCTCAGAATCTGAAGTGCAGTTCCCATCTGGCTTCGATCCTCGCGAGTCTTCTGTCAACCGACCGAATTGTAGCATCCACGGGTTCATCGGCGATGCATGGCGAGAACCCGATGACATTTCGGGTTCCTGGTGTATCGTCGCCTTCTTTTACCTTGGCGTGAGCGGGATCACTCCCTCCCTTTGTTACCCAGAATATCGAGCGCTTGCGCAAAAATCAGCCATAGAAGACATCAATAGCAAAGTCGGCCGGCCCTCCGTGCAAAATCATGCTCCGCAACCTTGATCTAAGCTGCGGTTCACGTAACGCTCACGAAGGAGCATTCTTCAGGGGCTGAAGCGCGCTTATTTTGCGGCTCCTGCGGCACGGCTGAAGTCGTGCCGTTTCAAAACAAGGAGTTTTTCAGCAGCCTGTTAAGCCGTGCCCTGTTACAAAACCACTTGATACAACTGGTTCGATTTCGCAAAGCGGTCCGGGCTCAGATATAGATGCCGGATTTGCCGGGGGCAATGATGCCGTTGGGATCGAGCGCCCGCTTGATTTTGCGGTTGACGTCTCGTTTCACCGGCCCCCAGAGCTCGGCAGTTCTGTCCATGAAGGCGGTGTTGACGCGATACGTGCCATAGCCGGCCGCAGAGAACTCATCGAGCAACTCGGCGAAGCAGGCTTTGGCGCGAGCCGTCATTTCCGCATCGGTGCGATCGTACTCCACGCCGATGATGTGGTGCATATCGCTGCGGCCCACGATGAACTCGTTGTGGAAGTCCAGGCCGTGTTTGGCCATGATGCGCCGGCCCATCTTGATCTGCTTGACTGACTCGGAGCCGCGGGCCTGGCAAACGGGTGAAAACTGCATCAGACCACCGCCGCCGATCCAGTTCAGGAGGCGGAATTCGCCCAGGTTCGGCTTGCCGCGCATCAGGTCGGCCCTGTACTTGAACTTGAAGTTCTCGTCCAACTCGTCGAAGGACAATACAGTTCCTTTTCCCGATGCCTTCACGGCATCCTTCACCGTCTTCCAGTTCAGATCGACCAGCTCCTGGCTGCCATACAGGGCCCCGTAGACGGTCCAGGCGTGCAGGTCGTTTTCTTTCTTGATCTTTTCGATAATCTCCGTGGGCATGGCGCCATGGCCCTGGAAATAGTCGGCGCGCCGCACCGAACCGGCGGCCTCCATCATCGCGCTGGCAACCGCGGTGGCGTTGGGAATGACGCCCCCGGTCTTGAGGGGACGCAGAGTTTCGACGATCAGTTCGATATCGTTATCGTCCTCATAGCGGATGATGAAAGGCCGGAAGGCTGGAGGGGCCAGATCGGA
>JAJXXG010000530.1 GCA_021781255.1 Acidobacteriota bacterium | reverse complement strand
CGGCCACGCCTTCGGGATAATTCTCATAGACCATCTTCGCCCACGGCCCGTATGGCCGGCTGAAGAATGCGCCGTTTTTCATCAGTGCTTCCGATGCGGATGCCAACAGACTTCTGACTGCCCCCATCTCCGCCGCGTTGGATTCATCACACGGCACAATGAACTCGCAATGGCAGCCTCGCCCCTGGACCATCGGCTGCACATAGCACCCCAGGCCGGGCATTGGATGGCTCGATGCGGCCACAGCCTCGTTCATCACGCCAATCAACGACGGAATCTTGCTGATCGGCGCCAGGAAGAAGATTTCGCGGCTGCTCCCCTTGGCGCGCAACTTCCAGCCGGGACTCTCCGTCCACGCATTCGATAGCAGCGCGAGCAATTCGGCTTCCCGCCCTTCGGCCCCCGGCAGCGAAAGCTGCGGCTTCACGCCGAATGCGTTACATATCTCCCGCAAATATCGTTCCTGGATCGCAACCCGTTCTTCCGGCCGCCGCGCATATCCGGCGACGCACAGGATCGCCGTCCACTGGGGCAGCGCAGCCGCCAAATCCGCGAACTCGGCATCCCATTCGTGGGCGAGTATCGTTGCCAGGGAAACGCTGTTCAGCACAAGACACTCATCCAGCACCCGCCGCCTTAGCAATTCATTGATCGGCCCGGTGACTTGGCTGACTTCACTGGCCCCAACGAAATATAGCTTCTGCACCGAGGGCAGAACTTCCGCCTTCGTGACCGCCCAGGTGACCAAGCCCATGGTCCCTTGCGCCGCCGACAGGAACCGGAAGTAGTCGATCGATCCCGGCCCCCAGGGGTTTACCTTGTCAGCCTTCAGGGTTTCCAGCGGGCCCGGGCCGCAGGCTGACCCCGTTCGAAAGTCATCGCCGGTGCCGTACACCACCTCCAGCGCCAGCAACGGATCCATATAGTCATACTGATACTTGGGAACGAGGTTGGGTTCGCGCTCCAGCCGGCTTGCCACCACCGATTTTGAAGCTCGCGGCAGCAGGGGCATGTTCAGCCGCAAACCTTGCGCCCGGAGCGCCGGAATCAGCGCGCCATAGGTGACGCCCGGCTCGACGATCGCATAGCGCTCCACGGGGTCGATCTTCACGATGCGGTTCATCCGGCTGAAATCGACTATTACGCCTCCCCGGCTCGGCACCGTGTCGCCGTGGAAATGCGGCGGCCCAGAGCTTACCGCGATCAGCGGCGTCTTTGTCTCATTCGCTTCCCGGACAATATTCTGCACATCGGCGAGGGTCCTGGGATAAACGGCAGCTCCGGGAAGGCACTTCGGAGCGAAACTGACGTCACTCGCGAAGGTTTCGAGCAGCGCGGGATCTTCAGAGACGGCCTGCTTTCCCAGGGCCTCGGCGAAGCGTGTCCGCAATGCGGACGGAATGGCTCCAATAGAGTTCAATTGATCTTCTCGTCCGTATGGTTGCGGGAGCGCATCACATCCGCTTTCGCCTCCCAGTCCGGGATCAGTTTACACCGGGCCTCCTTGGCCCTGCCGGAGTTCTTGAAGCTCTTCATATCGTGTTTGCAAATGGCGCCCCCTGCGGTTGGCCGTGGGGCAAACGCATGAAGGTGTTTTGTTAACTCATCTGGTCCCAGGATGCTCCGCGCCGGAGGCGCAGCGGACGTTAGCCCCGCGCTTCACAGGCTGTTACGAAACTCTGCTGGAACTGGGTTTTGTAACAAGGGCACGGCTTCAGCCGGGCCGTAAGCGGCGCAAAATGAGTGAGGGCTTTAGCCCCTGCTTCTTCAAAGCGCAAAAAATGACTGCGTTCGGCGAGTTTCGTAACAGCCTGTTCAGCGTGGGGACTGATACAAAGAATGACCGCCCAGCCCCGTAGGGGCGGCGCAACTCTGTTCATCGGCCGTTCCATTCCTCTTCATGCGATTGCCATACGGTTGGCCGTGGGACCTCTGCTAGATGATGAATCACATAAGCCGCATGATGAATCACATAAAAGGGTAGGGAAGAGCCTGCAAATTGACATTGATCGGCTCAGTCGCGGCAACCTGGAGGCGAACGACCCTGTTGTTGCTTCAGCCTGATCCGCTCATCCTATCGTCTGGCGCACGCCTCTCCACGGTTCCGGGCGTGTGGTCGCTACCCGAGCAACAACGTTTGCATGCAATTTGCGCGGGTATGTATACTGGCGCAGCCTGAGAGGAGAAAACGGTTTCAACTCCTCTCTCAACACGTTTCCCCAGAATCGTGGGCACAAGGAGGGTCAACAAATGGCAGCAACAGCAGTAGTTTCTCCACGCGTTTCGGCGCCGTGGTCGGGAAAGCTTTTTAGCAATGGATGGCGGAAGGGGTCGGCCGGCGTCCTGGATGTAGTAGAGCCGGCGACCGGCGAGATTCTTTTAAGCGTGGGCGCAGCATCCCCCGAGGACGTGCACACGGCGGCTGGCATTGCTGCCTCGGCTCAGCCTGCGTGGGCGGCGCTACCGGCGCGGGAGCGCGCGGAACTGTTCCGCAAGACGGCGAAGGTCTTCGAGCGCGATGGCGAGCAGATGGCCCAGGTGATTGCCCGCGAGACCGGAGGGTCGCTGACAAAGGCGCGGTTCGAAGTGCAGGAGGCCACCGCTATCTTGTATTACGCTTCGAGCATGCCGCTGGCAACACAAGGCTACGTTCTGCCGTCGCAGCCGGGGCGGATGAGTTTTGCGCGGCGGGTGCCGATGGGCGTGGTGGGCGTGATTTCACCGTTCAACTTTCCCCTGCTTCTTGCCATGCGTTCGCTGGCGCCGGCGCTGGCCGCAGGCAACGCAGTGATTCTGAAACCCGATCCGCAGACGCCGGCCACAGGCGGCATGTTTCTGGCCAGTGCCTTCGAAGAAGCGGGCCTGCCGGCGGGTGTGTTGCATGTGCTCCCCGGGGGCGCTGACGTGGGCGAGGCGCTTTGTACGCATCCTTTGGTGAACATGATCGCGTTTACTGGCTCTACGCCGGCAGGACGCAAGGTGGGTGAGGTGTGCGGGCGGCACCTGAAAAAGGTGGCGTTGGAACTGGGCGGCAAGAATCCGCTGATTGTGATGGAGGACGCGGACCTGGCGGTCGCCGCTTCCAATGCGGCCTGGGGCGCGTATCTGCACCAGGGGCAGATTTGCATGGCGACGGGAAAGATACTGGCGCACGCCTCCATTGCCGCCAAACTGACGGAATTGCTGGTGGAGAAGGCCAATCATCTCCCGGTGGGCAATCCGGCGACGGAACCGGCTGCGCTGGGTCCGGTGATTAATAAGCGGCAGCGCGACCGGGTTCACGCGATTGTGCAGGACTCGCTCGACAAAGGCGCCAGGCTTGAGGCCGGCGGAACCTTCCGCGATCTCTTCTACGCGCCCACGGTGCTGAGTGATGTGCGGCCTGGGATGCGGGCGTTTGAGGAAGAGATATTTGGCCCGGTAGCGGTGGTTGTGCCATTCACCTCCGACGACGAAGCCGTGGCGCTGGCCAACCAGACGGAGTTTGGGCTGTCCGCGGCCGTGATTGGGAAAGACGTGGGACGCGCGATGGCGGTTGGCCAGCGGTTGAAATCGGGATTGCTCCATATTAATGATCAGACGGTTTCCGACGAAGGCATAAATCCCTTCGGCGGCCGGGGATCGTCTGGCAACGGCACCGCCTTGGGCGGGCCGGCGGACTGGGAAGAATACACCCAATGGCAGTGGGTCACCGTACAGAACGACGCACCGACGTATCCCTTCTGAAGACCCTGCCGCAAACCATTCGGTATGAAGTTTTCGCGCAGAAGACTTCATACCGCTTCGGTTTGCTACATAATAATGAGCAGAGGTACTAGAGTTGGTTGCATAAATAGCGTTTTGAAAGGGCACGGCTTCAGCCGTGCCCTTCAAAGCGCCTAAATTCGAGGGTTTTAACCCCTGAGGGATGGGTTTTCTCAAGCTGATGGCATTTATGCAACCAA
>JAJXXG010000229.1 GCA_021781255.1 Acidobacteriota bacterium | reverse complement strand
GCGTGTAGAGCTCTCAGGCACTACAACCTGGCCAAAGTCGAATGAAGAAGTACTGGCGGTCGGCTTTTGGGAATTTCCACATCCACCTAGGAGCACGCCGAGCGTCACACTCGGCAAAAAGAGCATCAGCATCTTACGACGAACCATCATCTTATTCCTGACCAATCAAACTCTGATTTTTCTTGCTGGCGTCCACGTGCCTGATCCGATCTCAGTTTGCCTCCGCCTCAGATCAACGGCCTTACCTATAGAACCCACTGCGCTTTCTCTCAGTTGTGCTGACAATTTCGGAGTGCCCCGGTTGGCCCGAGGGTGAAATGCATAAGATCTGACCATCTGTTACGTATCGGCCGACCATGCACCCTCGCGGCTTGTGTCGGAAATACTCGTTACCACTGGACGCCCGGATAGAGACTCGGAATGCGATGCGCCCGATACAGATTGGCCGGCGACTCCTTCAATGTCCATACGGCTTGTGCAGGATGCGTCATCTTTATCTCATCTACTTCTGAACCTCTACCTTGCGCACAGAGGTCATATTCCAGGTCGCCATTTGCCAACACCTCCGCGTTGCCACCCCAGATGTTGAACTTCGCCGGCGGTATCTTGTGCCGGTAGGTAATCGTGGCGGTCTTTGCCGCCTCGTCGACTGCGATAACCGGGACCGTGCTGTAACAGGCCGGCCCCGAGCTAATGCACTGGGCACCGCTAGCCGTAATCCGACCATAGCCGTTGTCCATCATCGTGATCGAAAACTTTCCGGGCGTTGGAGTGCCGACAAGAGAGGGCTCATGTTCACCATAGAACCAATCCTCCGGAGCAGTCCCTCCGACAAGTTTGAAGTCTCCCTCATTGCCAAGACGCCAGAGAACCTTTCCTGACCCCTTGCCATTTTCGTAGTCAATCTTGACGATCCAGTTCTGATGCCGCACCGAAACCAGCAGATCCCCATCGCTCGGCGAATAAATTACGGCGTTGCTATGGGTCCAGTCGGGAAATGCGTTTTCAAAACCCGGAAATGCCTTGGGATACCGTTTCGCCCTGTGAAGATGAAATTCTTTTCGCACCCAGTGCTTGAGCTTGCTCCACTCCCGGCTCAACCAGCTCGCTTTTTTGGCATGAGTATTCTTCGGAAGGGTAATAGGATGCCGGTTCACATCGAGATGATCAAACTCGCTCCACACCCAGCTCACGTTGAAATTCTGGTCCAGATCAACCAGCACATCACCCAAGACATTAGTCGTCCCGGGATACCCAGGGAGGTTGGCGTAGGCCTTCAGCATGCTCCCCAGAACCACGAAGTGGCCGTCTGGAAGGGTTGCGATGTCATGGTGCAGATCAGCGAGCTGGATGTCGCCATGGCCCGAGGCAGTCAGCTCCGCATTCAATGAACTGAGCGTGATCTGCGCAACCGGATCGCCTGCAAGATCAATCTCGCGGATCAGGTCAACGCTCTCATCCTTCGCTGTCAGCGTCTCACCTTGTCCAGGGATTTTGAACTGCGACGGATATGAGAGCACGACGATAAAGTTGCCGTTAGGCAACAGCTTAATTGGCTGGATGATGGTGTAACGGGAAGGCCGATCGGGGAAGTTGTAGCCCCAGATGATATTGCCCTGGAGATCTGTAGCATATGCCTCCAGGAACCTGATGTTCGAAATTGTGCTCGTGGCATCTGCCAACTCAACGCCCGGCTGGGGCGTCTCGCCGACGGCCGTAGTCGCCGTCAGTTTCGGGAGTATGTTTCTGGGGAACCTGCCTGTTGTAAAGGTGTGGTCTGCGTCGTCCACGACCTTTCCGTCGCCCTCAGTAACAACCGCACGCATGTGGTAGGTGGTACTCTGCTTCATCCCAGCCACAAATATCTTGACTGGACCGCCATTCGAAGGTGCAGCAACCGGTGCAGTCACCTTGCCATAGCGGGTATCAGGACCAAACTCCACATGGACCATCCCCTGTACTGTCGGCTGATAGCTGTAGAGCGCCACTAATGGATTTGCGGTCGGTGTGACCATAGATTGTCCGGCGGACAGCCGAACCCCTATGCCCTTAAGGCTGATGTTCTGCTCTGAATTGACGCCGCCTGAAAGGGTTACAGATAGGGTGCCGGTCGAGGATCCGGAAGTCATCGGCGAATAGCTCACGACCATCGAACAGCTCTCGCCCGCAACCAGCGAGGTCTCACAGGAAAGATTTGGGTCAAGTCTGAAGCTTGAGTTGCCGCTTACCTTGGCGGATACCGTCGCGGCTGCGCGTCCAATGTTGGTAATGGTCACAACGCCGCGCGTCGAGGTCTGAGATACCGCAACTCGACCAAAATTGAAAGCGTGAGTGCTGGCGACGGGAGTCTCGGATTTCCGGCAGCCGTTAAGAAAAAGCACGGGCAAGCAAAGCAAAAGGAGGCTTAGGCTCTTATGGCGAAGAATCACGATACACCTGGGCATGGATTTTCAAGCGCGGATCCGTTGAAGATTTTAATGCATCCTGAGCTCCGGCTGCTTATAACCCTCCCCAAATTCAGGATTTGGCACAGAGCCGCCTCAGGCGAGGCGATACGAAACAAAAAATCATTGAGCAGCTCCGGCCGTCACCGGCGCCTTGCCAACACGCACCACAGGCCCATAGGCGTCATATCCGGGCCATGCGCGCAGGCGCTGCAGGGCCTTGCGAGCAAGGCCCGTTAACGGAAGGGTGTGAAGCTCATCAATCACGACCCACTGTCGCTTGTTTCCTCGTTTCGGCAACAGCGGACGCTCGCTCGCGCCCCACTCGTAAATCGTGACGTAGTAGTTCGAGTCGGTGATCGAGTGACGCAGTGTTAGGACCTTTTTCGCATTCGGCGATTCCTCTCCGCTGAGCTCAGGCAGCTCCCACATCCCGGGCATGAGCGACGACTTCGTCGATCTCCTCTCCAGCAAGACCTGGATGGAATGGGTACGCGCCTTCTCCGGCTTTGCAAGCCGCAGCATGAAAGCGTAGGTCAGCTGTCGGCTCACCATCTTCTTCCGCCCCGCCACAGGATGTTCCCCCTGCGTGCGGCACAACTCACGCAGTGGGCACTCGGTGCAACGTGGATCACGAGGAAGGCAGACCAGAGCACCTAACTCCATCATCGCCTGATTAAAGTCACCGGGACGCTCTGAATCGAGCAGATCGCTCGCTTCAGCACGCATCTTGGCTGGCGAGACTTGCCCCTCGGCCCGTCCGTAAAGGCGGCACAGTACGCGTGCCACGTTCCCGTCAACGCATGCAACCGCCTCACCGAACCCAATGCTGGCAATGGCTGCAGCGGTGTAGTCGCCAACACCGGGCAAAACGCGGAGCTTAGCTGCAGTTTGGGGCAGCTTTGCATCCATCTCCCCAGCGACAAACTGGGCGGCCTTATGCAGCAGCCGCGCTCGGCGGTAATAGCCAAGCCCGCTCCAATGTGCCAGAACCTGGTCCTCCGGAGCCTCTGCCAGCGCTTCCAGAGTCGGGAAGCTCTGCATAAACCGCGAGTAATGCTCAATCACCGCAGCAACGCGCGTCTGCTGGAGCATAATCTCCGAAACCCAGATGGCATAAGGATCCTTTGATCTTCGCCAGGGAAGATCGCGGGCATTCTCATCAAACCAGGGCAAAAGCCGCTGGCGAACCGCAAGGCAATCAGGACTACAACTCATCACAAAACTGAGCTCATTGTAGATGGAGCCATGGCAAAGAGTTACAGGAAACTTTGGTTTCTGCAATGGCAGTTTATGTTTACTTTAATGTAACGATGCGCTGTAGGGCTAACAAAGCCAGCCATGGAAGAAGTTGGGATCTGAAACGCGAGCGAGAATCGCCCTGAAAATACAAAAGCCCGCTCCGAAGAGCGGGCTTTTTTAAGAATTATGCCGGCGATCACCTAATCTCCCACACACTTTCGCGTGCAGTACCATCGGCCCAGCGAGGCTTAACTTCCGTGTT
>JAJXXG010000097.1 GCA_021781255.1 Acidobacteriota bacterium | reverse complement strand
ACCCGATCTCAAAGTCAGCTAGCGCCCACCAAATCGTGGTTCATGCGAAAAAGGGGTCCAAGGCTCGCGGTGACGCATGGTCGTTTGTCGCGCTTTAGAAGAAACATCCAGCAGTGCGTGGATTCGGACAGAGAAGCGATGCCGATGTTGACAATTATCGGGCCACGCCGCATGGTCTGATCAGGGTGCAGTAGGATGCCATTTATGGACATTTCACGATCTGTAAAGCCTTCCTCTCCGGACGCGTCAAAACGACCGATCCTCCTGATCGACGATGACCAGGACATGGCTGAAATGCTGGCGGAATACCTCGGCCCGGAGGGGTTTATCCTGCATCTTGCGCACACGGCGGAGTCGGGACTGGATCGTGCGAAGGCAGGCGGCATTGTATTAATCCTGCTCGACGTCATGCTACCGGACAGAGATGGATTCACTGTGCTTCAGGAAATTCGGCAAAGGAGCCGCGTTCCCGTAATCATGCTAACGACAAGGTCGGCGGTAGGGGACAAAGTCGCTGGACTCGAAGCTGGCGCCGATGACTATGTTCCGAAGCCGTTTACACCAGTCGAACTACTGGCGCGGATTCGCACAGTGCTGCGACGTGGACAGCCATCCCGCTTTGGCAGCTCTTTCGTTGCTGTGGACGATTTGATTCTGGATGCAGGCGCGCGAACGGTGGAATGCGCAGGCCAGAATATCCAATGCACCTCTGCAGAGTTTGATGTTCTCCATGCCTTGGTTTCGACAGCCGGGCAGGTGGTTGCCAGGGAACACCTCACGCGGCTTGCACTTGGCCGAACAGCACACGCCGGAGATCGGGGCGTAGATAACCTGATCAGTGCTCTCCGTAAGAAGCTTGGCCCTGGCCCGAACGGAGAAGAGCGCCTACGCGCGATTCGCAATACCGGATATGTGTATCTGCGTAGAAGTCTTCGCACCACTCAGGAGGAATCCCAATGAAATTGTTCCTGCGTATCTTCCTGAGTTTCTGGGTCGCCACAGTCCTGATGCTTGTTGCGGTGATAGGTGTAAGCGAGTTCTCTACCCACGTTTTTAGAGGAGATGGGGTCAACCTCTTTGAGCCGGAGGTGGCTGCTTCCGTTCTTGCGAATGCCGTTAATGAGTATGAGCGGCGCGGGGCAGAAGCCTTTCTCTCCGACATAACGATCAACCATAACGATGTGTACCTGATAGACGAGCACAATCGAGTGCTTGCCAAGAGCGGATCGCCCCCTCCGTTTTATCTGCCTATGGCACGAGGAGTACTCCAAAGCGGCCATTCGCAGATACTGCGGCTTCCCACTCGTTTGGTATTTGCGTGTCCGATTGACAGTGCAACGGGACAACACTACGCGGTCATTTTGACTGTTGGTGGAACCGGTTCCCATGTGTTGCGGCCGCGTTTCTGGTTCAATCTTGCTATCGCCATGTTACCGATGTCTCTCGTCTGTATGGCGCTGGCTCTCTACATTACGCGCCCGATTACAAAGCTGCAGGAAGCGGCGCGACGGCTCTCTGGTGGCGACCTGGGCGCGCGCTGCTCACCGGGCGGGACAGTCCGGAGGGACGAGTTGGGAGATCTTGCCCGCGATTTTGACGGGATGGCTGCGCAGATTCAGCTTCTGATGACCGCCCAACGTCGGTTTGTGGCGGATGTGTCTCACGAACTGGGCGCGCCGCTGACGCGGATGCATCTGGCGCTTGCTTTGCTCCGACGGCAATTGAACGGAAAAGCCTCTGAAGAATTGGAACGAATAGATCGCGAAACAGATAAGTTGAGCAATCTGGTGCGACAGCTTCTACTTCTGGCTGGACTTGAAGCAGGAGTCTATCCTGCCGAGAATCTGACGCCTGTTGCGATCCGGTCGTTCTGTGAGAGCATCGTCCAGGACCATGGTTTCGAGGCGTCGCAATCGAACCGCTCGATTACAGCCACCGTCCAGGACCTAACCGTGATGGCGTATCCACAGCTATTGCGCCGGGCCATCGACAATGTCCTCCGGAATGCAACCCGCTATTCCCCTTCCGGTTCGGAAGTACTGCTCAATGGATGGCTCGATCCGAATGCACAAGAAGTAGTCCTTGAGGTTATGGATTCCGGTCCCGGTGTCCCTGAGTCCATGTTGTCGGACATCTTTCGACCTTTCTTCCGCACAGCCCCTGGACGAGAAGCCACGAGTGGAGGAACGGGACTGGGCTTGTCCATTGCACGGGAGGCAATTCTCCGCCACGACGGCACGATCATCGCGCGGAATCGGGAGGGAAGTGGATTGTTGATTTCCATTCGGTTCCCGGCAAAAACTGTACCCGCAGGTCAAGATCGCTCGACTGCGGAAGCGGCGGAAGGCGTGTAAGAAATATCGCTTCGCACGCTACGGAAGCGGTGCGCCTGTCGGTCGCACAATCGGTGGAGCCCATTCGCCGTTGAGTACAGATGGCCCTGGCCAATAAATGCGCAGAGTAAGCGTAAATGGCGCGGTGGGGATCGGCAGCCAGTTCTTTTGCATGGCCTGCGGCGCGGCGCTTTGGAGATAGATGTCGATGGAGCCATCTGGGTTCGGGACGAGTCCGGTTTGGCTTCCCACATCGTAACGGTGGATCGAGTTCTCGATCAGGAAGCCATCACGACCATACGGCGTGATCGACCAAAATCCCCGCTGCGGCGGAGTCCTTCCTGGCGGGAAATGAATCACGTAACTGTTGACGCCGTTGAGAATTGCTCCGTCGATGTCTGTGCGGGCATTCATGTACACCGCATCTTCTGGAAGGTTCGCTCCGAAGCCGAATTTTGCGATTGCAGCGCGGAGCAGATAGTCGCTCCCATAATTTCCAATCTTCAGATTGTATGACCAGCCGTTCTTGTGCGTAGCAGCGGATATGGCTCGCTCGATCATAGCGGCTGTCGCTTCGGAGACCGCAGCGGGAGTCAGTTGGTTCCTGTTCCCAAGCCCTTCGTTGACGAGAGCTGATGCCCGCGCACGTTCGTCTTCTGGAGGTGGGTTCTCCGCAACGTACCTGGCGAAAGCATCGAAAAAGTCTGGCTTCGAAAATCCAGCGGCATTGGTCACAGGCAAGGCTTCAAATTCCCGATTCGGAGCAGCAACTGGAACATTGGCGGGAGGTGTATATTTTCCAGTCTTCGCAAACTCCTCATATGCCGAGAGTGGGACCAATTGATAGTGGTGCGTGATTCCAATTGCGGTGTGCAGGTCGCGTGGACCATTCACGAACGTGCGGCCGAGAAGCCAGACGGTATTCGTGGGAGCCTTGAACACGCGGATAATTTTGTCCGGTAGAACACCGTGCCATTGTGGCCCGACTATGGCGTAATCGCCGGCACCAGATCCAGTTGTACGCGGCCCAACAGAGGCAAATTCATTGGAATATGCATCCAACATCGGAATCATGTAGTACCTGTCCGACACTGCCGGCACGTGCAGGATCATTGGCTCTTTTGCCAGGTCGAGCCAGGCGGTGGTGGAGAGTGCATCCGCATTGGGGCGCACAATCAAGCGGCTCGCGGGCGTGGCGAGACTGTTCTTATAGGAAAACTGGTTGATTGGAGCCTGTCCGGAGTCGGTGCTTCGCGGGATGGCCGTCATGATGTCCCGTGTCGCCATCATGGCAACCGGCGCATACCCGTAGATGTATGCCTGCACGATGCCTGGCAACTGGCCTTTTGTACCGGCTACAGTCTGAGCAAAGCAGAAAGAGGGCAAAGTCATAAACGACAAAACTACAGGTACAAAGCGAACGACAAAGCGCACGATTGGCTCCACAAGCATTTCAAATCACGACCGTGGTAGAACAACTCCTATTCGGTGACTCTGGAATAGTCCGAGTTGACAATGGAAATCGACATATTCTTGGATGGAGCGTTGATCGTCGTGTACGACGGATGGTTGGTTCCATCGCTCAATCGGGAGAACTGCACGTTCGCCGTCAACAC
>JAJXXG010001181.1 GCA_021781255.1 Acidobacteriota bacterium | reverse complement strand
AAGTTGTTTCCTTACTTCCACGAAGACGCAGCGCGGGTGATGGCATTGCCCGATGCACATGTCGTGATCGATGATGGGCGCCGGTACCTGGAGCGCTCGGACCAAAAATTCGACGTGATTGCTATCGATCCGCCGCCTCCCGTAGGTGCCGCGTCTTCAAGTCTGCTCTATTCAGTTGAGTTCTATTCCATCGCAAAGCGGCATTTATCCCCGCACGGCATTCTGGCGCAATGGCTGCCCTATGGCGATGATGCTGATCTGGCCTCAATTACGAGAGCGTTAATTGATTCTTTTCCCAATGTGCGCATTTATCGATCAGTAAGCGGCTGGGGATGGCATTTCTTTGCCAGTATGGATCCGATTCCCGAACGCAACGCCGATGAATTGCTCGTGCGCATGCCTGCCGCAGCCGTGACCGACATGATGGAGTGGGGTCCTGAGAAAACGCCTCGGGAGCAACTTCAGCTGATGCTTGCGCATAGCATCGCGCCTGAAGAATTCATTGCGCGTGCACCCCAGTATCCTTCGCTTCACGACGATCACCCAGTGAATGAGTACTTCCTTATTCGCACATTCCAAGCGGCGGGCGGCAAGGCAAAGTAGTCCGATGCAAAGACGACTCGCGGTCGCTGTCCGTTTTACTCGCCGTCCTTCCTCTAATTGAGTATCCCCATCCGCTTCGCCACGTGCTCCAGGGTTTCGAGGGCGCGGTCCATCTGTGCGCGGGTGTGCTCGCTGGTGAGGATGAGGCGGATGCGGGCTTTGCCTTCTGGAACGGTGGGGAAGGCGATCCCGGTTCCCATGACGCCTTCGTCGAAGAGCGCGCGGCTGAATTCCATGGCCGCGCGTCCTTCGCCCACGATGATGGGCGTAATCGGCGTCTGCGTCGCAGGCGTGGTGACTCCGCCGATGTTGAAGCCCAGCTTGTGCAGCTCGCCCTGGAAGTAGTGTGTGTTGTCCCACAGCCGCTGAATACGCTCGGGCTCTGCCTCGAGAATGTCGAAGGCGGCGATGCAGGTGGCGGCGACCGACGGCGGATGCGAGGTGGAGAAGAGGAATGGGCGGGCGCGGTGGTAGAGGTAGTCAATCAAGTCGCGGCTGCCGCAGACGTAGCCGCCGAGCGCGCCGATGGCCTTCGACAGCGTGCCGACCTGTACATCGACGCGGCCATGCATGCCGAAGTGGTCGATGCTGCCGCGGCCGTTGCGGCCGAGGACGCCGGAGGCATGGGCGTCGTCGACCATCATGATGGCGCCGTATTTTTCGGCCAGCGCGGCGAGCTTGTCCACGGGGCCGATGTCGCCGTCCATGGAGAAGACGCCGTCGGTGATGACGAGCTTGTGGCCGGGTTCGCTGGCGACCTCTTTGAGCAGCTCTTCGCAGTGGGCGACGTCTTTATGGCGGAAGACCTTGATTTTGGCGCGGGAGAGGCGCGCGCCGTCGATGATGCTGGCGTGGTTGAGCTCGTCGGAGAGGATGAAGTCCTCTTTGCCGAGGATGGCGCTCACGGTGCCGGCGTTGGCGGCAAAGCCGCTCTGGAAGACGACGCAGGCCTCGACGTTTTTGAAGCGGGCGATGCGCTCTTCGAGCTCCATGTGGATGCGCATGGTGCCGGCGATCGTCCGCACCGCTCCGGAGCCGACGCCGTAGGTGCGCGTGGCGGCGATGGCGGCCTCGATGAGCTTGGGGTGGTTGGCGAGGCCGAGGTAGTTGTTGCTGGCGAGGTTGATGACCTCGCGGCCGTCGTAGTGGCAGACGGGGGCCTGCTGGTCGTCGAGCACGCGCAGGCGGAAGTGGGTGCCTTTGGCCTTGAGTTCGTCGAGGGCTGCGGTGAGATAGGCGAGCTGCGGGCGGGTAGCGGTCTCAGGCATGGCGTTGCACCTCAAAGAGAAAGCATAGCGCGGGGCGGCCCGGAACGGATGTAAGGGGTGCGGGTGTGAGGCGCGCAGGTGAGGAGGGCATGGGAGGTGCGGCGCGGTGCGGCCGGGTCAGGCGAGGAACCAGTCCCACTGCTCCTGCGTGAGCGGGACGACGGAAAGCCGGCCGATGACGAGCAGGGGCGATCCGGTGAAGAGCGGCTCGGCCTTGATGGCGGCGAGGTTTTTGGGATGCTTGAGGCGCTTGCCCACCTTGACCTTGACGAGGGGGACTTTGGGGTCGCTGGCGTCCACGCTGACCACGGTGCCGGTGCCGACGGCGGTGCGCTCGTCGCCGGTGTGGTAGAAGATCCACTTCGTGCCGGGCTTCATCTCGCGCAGGTGCTTGACGGCGGTGGGGTTGGTGACGCCGTCCCAGATGGTTTCCCGGTCGCGGAGGAAGTCGTCGAAGGAGTAGACGTCCGGCTCGGTCTTGAAGAGGAAGCAGGCCATGGGGGCAGGATACACGAGGGGCAGAGCGGGATGCGGGAAGATGTCAGTTGAGGTCTACCCGGTGACGCGAACCCAATCTGCTTTCAGAGATTCTTTGGGATGATTTATCCCCGGTGATTGCGGAATCGGAGAGCTGCGCCGCGATGGTTATGGCCTTGGTGCTTCTTTGGTATCCAGCCATGTACCGAGATCCATCGCCGGTGTGAACCCGGGCAGCTTCAGGAGGCCTGAGTACCGATTCATCAAATCCGCCTTGCTTGGATTGACAACTACAGTCCGTTCACGGTCGCAACCTGTATGAAGCAGCGTCCATGCGGCGCTGTCTGCGGGCGGCAGGCTATAGCCGATGATGGTCACTTCTTCAGCATTCCTCAGCGCTTCTCGAGCCATTCTCCAGAGTCGATTGAAGATTCGATTGCGCCTGTCCGCACCGCCATACTCTTTCAAGAAACTCGGATGCAACATGACCTGGTATTCGTCCGGAGGGCGTCTTGGGAGGGACGCATCCACGTAATAGATACCCAGCCCTTGCAGGAGAAGAGGATCAAGCGCAATTTCAGTTTCAAGCGGTGCCGCAGAGAGGGCATTGCGCGGAATAGGACCACCAACTTCAGCGGAGAGATCAAAGCCTGGTGAAAAGACCGGGTTGGTGTACCATCCAACCGCTCCATGTAAATGCAATATCTTGACGTCGGAGGGTAGAAATGTGACAGGAGTCGTATCGAAGTTGCTCTGCTGAAAAACCAAACGTGTTCCGTAGCCGTCTGAAACCGCCCATTTCCGTAAGTCCAGCAAGACTCGCTCAATCGTGGAATCGTAGTTGAACGTGATGACAATATCGCCAGGTTTCAGAAGCGCCCCAAACCTCTTCAGATTGTTCCAGCGATCAGCCCTATAGTCCTTCATGTCGTGATAATTTCTCTGTAAGAAAAAGTCCTCCATCGCCCACAGCAGCTTGCCTCGTACATCTCGGTACTCCCTGATGTCAGAAGCAAATGAATCGTGATGCGCTTCGGCTTTCTTGACTTCGTCCACGCCCTGTTTGGCTGCTCGCAGCAGAGAGATATGACTATCGGAGATTAATCCTTCGGCGAGATCGAGCACTGTAAAAATTTGTTCGATGTTTTCGTTCCAATACGCCTGGCGCAATAACGGGTTGGAATTGTTTGCCAACCACTCCTTAAGCTTTGGCCAGTCAGCTTGGTAATCAAACCTGTTGATGCAAGGGCCGCAGCTCTGAATATGCTCATCAATGGCGCTGAATAGAGCACTGCCGAGCGGATAGATCGGATATGACACACCTGCTCCCAGCACATAGGCCCTCATCCTTCACCCCGCTCTTCCATCGCGTCGAGTCGCCTCATCATAGTATGCCTCTAGGGATCAGGAAATCGCCCAGCGTCCAACGATCAAGACACTCCAAGCGTGACTGATGCGTACAGCCTTTGGCGCTGATTCACAAGACTCTGGGCAGATTCGGAAGCTGCACCACGGCGCGGGATGCTGGTTCGTCTGCGTGCGAAACCGTTACAATCTAAAGAATATGATCCGTTTTTCAACTGCGGGGGAGTCGCACGGCG
>JAJXXG010000794.1 GCA_021781255.1 Acidobacteriota bacterium | reverse complement strand
ATCGGGAGGTTAATCCGCGCCTGAATGCGGTGGAAACTCGATCATCGAACAAGTCATATAGATGACTGGATGTATGAAAAATTAGCCTGCATTCAAATGAATGTCAATAGCAAATTGCAAAATCGGCGTGCGGGGGAGGTTTTTCGGCAGGCGCAACCCGCGGGCGGCATGCATAGCGAGGAGATGCGGGCTGGTGGGGTGCATCTGAGATTCGCGGACGAACAGGCGCAGATTCTGCGACTCTGCCGGAGCCAGGAGACGGCCAAACTACGCGCAGGATGGGTGTGCGTTCAGGTTGCGCAGTTTAAAGACACCACATCAGAGGATGGATAGACGGCCGGCGGGCGCGCCGTGCCATAGCCGCTAAAACTTTCTATTCCAATACCTTGAAGGCAGAAACCAGGCCAATTCCGGGACAGGAAGGCAGAGCAGCGGCCGGGATCAGTGCCGCACGCGCCACAGGCGCAGAAAAAGCAAGACCGGTAAACCGCTCAGAATAAGCAGGCAACCCAGCAGGGAGCCTTTGAGGTTGCCAGCGAAGCCTGCGACCAGCACGACCGCCGCCGAAGCGACAAAAACGGCCGGCACAACCGGATAAGCCCAGACTCTGTAGGGCCGGGGAAGATCGGGCAGCCTGCGGCGATAGACAAAGACGGTGCTGGCAGCGAGAGCGTAGAACAACCACTCGGAGAAGACGGTCAGTTCGAATAGCTGCTGAAACCGACTCAAGAATAAAAGCAGAACCGTTGCCAGGATTGCCTGCGCGACGAGCGCGGCGGAAGGAGAGTGAAAACGCGGATGGACGCGGGCGAAGCGGCGGAAAAACAGACCATCGACGGCAGCCGCATAGGGTACGCGAGCGCCCGACATTGTGCTTCCGTTGAGGGCCACGAGGATGCTGACAGCCATGGCAGCCGCGACGATCCCCGCGCCGGCAGTGCCTGCGACGATGCGAAGCGCGGCAACGGCCGGCCAGTCCGAGGCGGCGATTGCCGCAGCCGGAAGGACAAATTGAATCGCGGCATTGGTCGCCATGTAGAGCCCGGCCACCAGAAGGAGGCCGCCGATAAGCGCAATGGGAATATTGCGCTCGGGCCGGCGCACTTCGCCGGCCACGGCGCTGAGGTCGCTCCATCCGTCGTAGGCCCATAAGGTGGCGATCACGGCCAGCATGAAGCCGGTCCAGCCTCCTGTCGCGTGCGGGAGGGAGGTGAGGAAGCGGCTCCACTGTCCTGCCGGGGAGCAGAAGCACAAAGCCACTACCAGGGCGATTAAAAGCACCTTAAGCACGGTGGCGGCAAGCTGAAAGTTACCGGCTTTCCTAATGCCCAGGCAGTTCAAACCCGTGATGAGCCATGCAACGGCGATGGCGAAGAGCTGGGACCAGTCGCACGGAATGGGCATGCCGGGGATGGCATCGGACAAACGAGAAAAGACGGGGAAGAACTCAAGGGTACGCGCCAGGCCGACGGCGATGGTTGCGATGGAACCGGGCTTGGCCAACGAGAACCATGTCCACATGTAGAGGAAGGCGGTGGTATCGCCATAGGCGCCGCGGAGATATATATATTCACCACCGGCGCGGGGCATCATGGCGCTGAGCTCGGCGTAGGTCATGGCGCCGAAGAGCGAGAGCAGGCCGCCCACGATCCAAGCCAGATAGACGAGCAGCGAGGAACCGGTGTCGCGCATCATCTCGCTGGGGATGAGAAAAATTCCGCTGCCGATAATGGTGCCGACCACGATGGCCGTGGCTCCTCCGGCTCCGAGAACGCGCGGCAGGCCGGCGCCGCCATGATCGCGCACTGCTGGCGGATTTTCTTCCATGTGTGACTGCGAGGATAACAGGAAGCCGCCATCTCTGATTTTTGACGGGACGGCCAGCCCGCCGGAACAGACGAGATGCCGCCATGGCGGGCCGAGAGCGCAAGGAGACCATGAACGGAAGCGGCGCGGAGCACAGGAAAAGACTGCGGCTATCGTTCGGCATGTTACAATTTGCCCACGTCGCCTACCATGACGGAAAGCTCTTCTCCAGCGCAGACATTCCTTGAAGTGGTTGCCCCTGACGGATCGCGTCAGACCATCACGGTTACGCATTCTCCTTTTCTGATTGGCCGCGGCGAAGGGGACAACAACGTACAGCTTACGGATGGGCGGATCTCGCGGCGCTGCGCGGCGGTCGTCGTCAATGGCACAGGCTGCCACATTGAAGACCTTGGCAACCGCTACGGGATCTTTGTGAATGGCGCCAAAACGCAAGAGCAGGCGTTGAGCGAAGGCGACGTCATCACCTTTGGCATCGATTCGAGCTACCAAATCATTGTGCACGCCGGGGATTCTCCCGAGCCGCCGACGCAGCCTACAGTGGCGAATCTGCTGACACGGATCGGCACCCTGTCCGAGATAGCCGGAGCGACGGCATCCGGAGGGCTGAGCAAGCTCAATCTGCTGCTTGAAGCCACGTCACTGCTGCATTCCCAGCTTCCGCTCGACTCCGTGCTGAGCACGATGCTGGATTACGCGATCTCGATTACGCACGCCGACCGCGGCCTGCTGATTGAGCCCGGCGCCACGGGCTCCATGCATGTCCGGCTCGCGCGCGGCCACAAGGGCGAAAGCCTGCGCGTGGAGACGCTCAATCCCAGCCAGACCGTCATCAATCAGGCGGTCGGGCAGGAGTCCAGCGTTATCACCGAAGATCTCAACCTGGCCGGTCTCGATCTGAAATCCGCGGAGAGCGTGGTAGTGCAGGGATTGCGCGCTGTGGTTGCGATTCCGCTGTATGCCTCCACGCGGGCGGTAGAAGATACAGGCGGCGACCTGAAGCGCGGCGCGCTGCTGGGCGTGATTTATCTGGACTCGCGGCGCATTGCGGCATTTTCGGCCATCGATCGCCAGATCCTGGACGCTATGGCGGTGCAAGCGGCCAGCATTCTGGATAATGCGCGTCTGGTTGAAAAGGAGCGCGAGCGCCAGCGCATGGAGCAGGAACTCTCCATCGCACGCAACATTCAGCAGGCGCTGCTGCCCCAGGGGCTCAGCGATTTTCCGCACCTGGCCGTCACCGGCGTACAGTTTCCGTGCACCGAGGTGGGCGGGGACTACTTTGACGTACTTCCGTTTGAGGAGAATCGCACGTCGTTCATCATTGCCGACGTCAGCGGGAAGGGGCTGGGAGCCGCGCTGGTGACTACGATGCTGCCGGGGGTGCTCTCGGGACTGACCATGGGCGCCGAGCCGGTTAAAGTGTTCGAACACTTTAACCGCTTCCTCTGCAACCACGCGCAGGTTGGCCGCTATGTCACCATCTTCATTGGAACCATCGACAAGAATGGAGTGCTGGAGTACATCAAGGCAGGCCATCCTTCACCGCTTCTGCTGCGCAAGGGCCAAGTGAGCGAACTGTACACAGAGGGATCGTTCCCTGTGGGCCTGATCCCCGAAGCCAGCTTCGAGCTGGTTCGTCTGCAGCTCGAACCCGATGATACGCTGATCCTGTTCAGCGACGGCGTGACCGAAGCGGAAAACGTGCATAACGAATTGTTCGAGGTCTCGGGCATGATCACGGCGATTGCCGGCAAGCGGGATCTTCCGGTGGAGACCCTGCAGCAGTCCATTCTGGATGCGGTGCACGATTTCACGCGCGGCGCAGCGCAGTCCGACGATGTGACGCTGCTGGTTGTGCGCTACCGCGTGGCGCAATGAGCCGGATTTACGAAGGACCGCGATTCTGCTGTCGGGTAACGTGGGCCCGAAGGCCGGCGCGGCGCTCTCAACCCATCACGACGACGGGCTGAAACAGGGTTCCCGCCACACGCCTGGCAATTGCAACCAGATCCCGCGGTCCGGCGAAGACTTTGACCAGCGATGCGGCAGAGAAATCAGGCAGGTTGGCCTGTGGACCATTGCGAAGCCGACCCTGAGCGATGGCGTCAGCGACAACAGATG
>JAJXXG010000879.1 GCA_021781255.1 Acidobacteriota bacterium | reverse complement strand
CAGGCAAAGCGCCTTGTTCAGCACGCGCGGAAACGGATGCGCCGGATCGATCGAAATGGGGGTAAGCAGGGGATCGACCTCGCGCTGAAAATAGCCGCGGGCAAACTCGGTTGCGCTCTCGCTGAGTTCATTCCATGTGAGCAGCCGAATGCCCTGCTTGCGCAGCTCCGGCGCCAGTTGCCTGTTCCAGCATTGATACTGGGCGGCCACAAACTTGTGAATCTCGGCGGTCAGGATGGCAAGCGACTCCGCTGGACGAAGCCCGTCGTAGCCTGGCTCGCGGTAGCCGTCCTCGATGCGCTGCATCAGCCCGGCCTGGCGGATCTCTACGTACTCGTCCAGGTTCGATCCGGTGATCGCGAGGAATTTCACGCGTTCGAGAAGAGGGTTGGTCGCGTCTTCCGCTTCTTCGAGCACACGCCCGTTAAACTGCATCCAGGAATAATCCCGGCCGTTAAAAAGCTCTGTATTCTTTTGACTTCTGGCCATACGCGCGGATCGTGAGCCGTGTTGGCAGTCTACAGCGTTTCCATGCCCTCTGGCACCTGCGGCGATCTCCTGAAAGAGGGATTGTCTCCGTCAATCCATGGTGACAGACCCGGAACGCGGCCATGTTAAACAAAAGAGAAATCAATCTCCGGGAGAAATTTGATAGTCTTTCGACCGTGGGGAACTCATGACCGTGATCAGTCGTCGTGCCGCTTTGCGTTCTGCCGGAACTGCTGCCATCTTGATCGCTGCGCGCCAGCGTCTCTTTGCCCTTCCCGCCTCGCCTGCGCCGGTCGGGCAAGCTGCCGGAGCCGAGCCCGTGGCCACAACGCGGTATGGGCAAATCAGCGGCAGGCTCGAGGACCAAATCAATGTTTTTCTCGGCGTTCCCTACGGCGGCGATACCGCTCCGGTGCGCTTTCAACCTCCGCTGCCGCCGTCGCCCTGGACCGGCGTGAAAGTGTGCGACCGTTTCACCACGCGCGCTCCTCAGTTGACCATGCTGCGCATGCCGCAAGGCATAAACTCTGCGCCCAGCCTGGGCTCGGCCGGCATGACGCCTCCGGGCGCGCGTCCGCGCGTCGCTCCCGAAGCCGGCGTGGAGAGCGAGGATTGTCTGCACCTGAATGTCTTCACGCCCGGGTTGCGCGACCGCCGCAAGCGGCCGGTGCTGGTCTATTTTCACGGCGGCGCCTACAACAACGGCTCGGTCAACAGTCCGCTGTATGACGGAAAGCGCCTGTGCAAGCGCGGAGACGTGGTTGTAGTCACGGTGAATCACCGGCTCAACGCCTTCGGATTTCTCTACCTGGGTGCGATCGCGCCGAAAGAGTACGCGGCCTCGGGCAATGTGGGCATGCTGGACCTGGTTCTGGCCCTCAATTGGGTGCGCGAGAACATCGAGGAGTTCGGCGGCGATCCGTCCCGCGTGTTGATCTTCGGCCAATCGGGTGGAGGAGCCAAATGCGCCACGCTGATGGCCATGCCTGCGGGGCACGGACTGTTTCACCGCGTGATGTCGATGAGCGGACAGCAGATCAAAGGCGCGTCCATTGAGATTGCCTCGAACCGGACCGAAGTGATGTTGGCAAAACTCGGCATCACCCCCGCCAATCTTGCGGATTTGCGGACGCTGCCCTGGGAGACGATCCGGTCTGCGGCAAGCGCCACCAGCTCCGACTGGCTGCCGGTGGTCGATCGCGTGGTGCTCCCGCGCGACCCGTTTACGCCGGATGCGCCGCCGCTCTCTGAAAATGTGCCCATGGTCCTGGGCAATACGCACGACGAAACCCAGGTTCCCTGGCATGGAACGCTTACATGGGATGAGGCGCCGGCGGCGCTCAAGAACGCCGTGGCGATTTATCTGGGGCCGTACACTCCGGAACAGGTGATTGCCGCCTACCGCGCCATCTATCCCGTCATGTCGCCGATTGACGTTGTGACAGCTGCGGCCACAGCCTTGCGCGCCTGGCCCGGCCAGGTGCTCGAAGCCGAGCGCAGGGCGAGCAATCCCAGGAGTCAGCCGCACACCTGGGTGTACCAGATGAACTGGCATCGCCAGGCGCCGGGCGCACGGGCCGTGCATACCATCGATATTCCGTTCATGTTCGACAATCTCGATGCGGCTCCGGGGCAGATTGGGACCACACCCGAAGAGCTGGCCGCCGCGCAGCCGCTGGCAGACACGATGTCGGGCATGCTCGTGCACTATGCGGCCACCGGCAATCCGAATCACCCCGGATTGCCCGCGTGGCCGGCATACGACCTGAAGACGAGAAATACGATGATCTGGGACCGCGCGCCGCACATTGAGAGCGACCCGCGCGGCGCTGAGCGTCGTTTTGCCGCCGGCTCGCCGTATCGGCAGCCGGGAACCTATTGACCCCGATCTCGGCGTCGGAATGACCGCCGCATCCGCCAGGCTCGCCGTCTTCCCGGAGTCTCGTCGCCGCGGTAGCGTAACGCCCTCGCTGCATCCGCCGTCGCTGGTTCTCGCCGCTTGGCGGCCGCGGTTGAGCCGGCCGCGGAGCAGGGCGAAGATCGATTCGATAAACTAGATTTAAGAACCGCTCCGCAAGTGCACTGCATCTATTAGGAAGTAATGCCATTTTCAGCAACCGCAGTGGCTGTTCTCTTCGTCTGGTGAGTTCGAATTGTGTGAACAAGCTCGGGTAAGGTCTAAATTGCCAACGCATTTCATCGTAAGCAGAATTCGCTTCTGGGCCGCGGGCCTTATGCTGAGCGTCCTGGCTGCGCTGCCTGCGTGTGCGCGCGCGCAGAGCGCGCCCATACCGGCCGCGCCGGTGCCGGGGCCGCCGCCTGCAACCAGCTTTCAAGGCAGTGTTCCCTCGGGTGCCGTGTCCCCCGGCGTGCTCAAGCTTTCGCTCGACGACGCCATTCAGCGTGGGCTGCAGTCGAATCTGGGCATCATCTTGAGCAGTACCCAAACCGCCGGCGCCCGCGCGCAGCGCCTCGGTCAATTGCAAAATCTTCTGCCTTCTGTGGATTTCAAAGCCCAGGAAGCCGAGTTGCAGACCGATCTGCCCGCAGAGGGCCTGCGTATTCCCGGATTTCCAAAGATCATCGGCCCCTTCAGCTACACCGATGTCCGCGCCTCCATGACCTGGTCCTTGGCCAATGTTTCTTCGCTGCGCAACTACCTCGCGGCGCGGCACAACTTTACCGCCTCGCAACTGTCGGCCCAGGATGCGCGCGACATGGTCGTGCTCACCGTAGGCAACGCCTATCTGCTGGTCTTGGCCGATGACACTGAGGTTTCGAGCGTTCAGGCCCAGACGGCTACGTCCAAGGTCTCGCTCGATCAGGCTGTGGCAAATCACCAGGCTGGAACCGCGCCGCTGCTTGACGAGCTGCGCGCCCGCGTGGACTATCAGTCGATTGAGCAGCAGTTGATTGCCGCCCAGAATGCGCTGCAGAAAGATCAGCTCGCGCTCAAACGCACCATCGGCTTACCGCTCGATCAAGCCATCGACCTTACCGACAAAGCGCCCTATGCGCCCTTCGATACCCTCGATTCCGGCGCGCTCATCAAGCAGGCGAAGGAAGGTCGCAAGGATCTGGCGGCGCTGGTTGAGACGGCTGCTGCGGCGGCCGAGCAGCGCAAGGCCGCGACGGCTGCGCGGCTGCCAAGCGTAGAGGCCGACGCCGATTTTGGCGACATTGGCTCGACCCTCGGTCACTCCCATGGCACCGTGGATGCCAGCGCCACGTTGAGCGTGCCGCTCTTTGCCGAGTTCGCCCTGCGGGGAGAGGCCCAGCAGGCCCAGGCGCAGCTCGATACCGCACAGGCGCAGTTGAGCGACATGAACGCGCAGGTTGATGCCGATGTGCGCGACGCGCTGCTCGATATCGATTCCGCGCAAAAACAGGTCGAGGTGGCGCAGTCGAGCATGTCATTAGCCGGTGAGGCTTTGCGCGAGGCGCAGGAGCGTTATACCAACGGCGTC
>JAJXXG010001290.1 GCA_021781255.1 Acidobacteriota bacterium | reverse complement strand
ATTCGATAGTTTTTTCGCCATCCGAAATTGCCTGGCCGGAAATGGCGGGTATAGTCATGCCCTTGGCGCGCACAGTCTGCACGTCGGTGATTCCAATGAAGCTCAGTATCAAACGAAGGTAAGGTTCCTCTGTATCCCACGCTTTCCAGGGTCCCTCAGTAAAGACGCCACCAGAGGCAAGCACCAGGATCGCCTTCTTTTCACGGGCAAGCCCCTCGGCTCCCCCTGCTGTATAGCGGAATGTCTTTCCGGGACGAACAATGTGGTCGATCCATGCCTTCAGGGAGGACGGAAGGCCAAAATTCCACATCGGCGAAGCGATAACCAGAAGATCCGATGCCAAAACTTCTTCGGTGACTTGGTCCGAAAGTCGAAGTGCTTCCCTCAGTGCCTCAGCTTCCGAAAGATCCCTTGTGAAGATGGCCTTCACCGTTCGATGATCCAGATGGGGTAGAGGGTCTTTCGCAAGATCTCTCTCCACAAGTCTCGCCTCTGGATACAACGCTCTCAGGCGCTCTGTGAGCCTGCGTGTAAGCTGGCGGCTTGCTGATTCAGTTCCCCGCGGGCTCGACTCGATTACCAGAATCTGCTTCATTGATGTTCTCCCTTTCTTGATTTCATTGCGCGACTACGGCAAGGAAGCCGGCTTGAGATTCAGGATGAAACTTGCTCTACGCGCCGCATCTTCAGCGGCCGGGTGAGTTTCGACGAGCGCGCTACCTTCGAGCACGCGATAACGATTTGCGCCTCTGCCGTCAGATATCTGCACGAACTCGACCCTCCGCGGCGTATCCGGGATGCGGGCGCCGAACCAGTGTGGGTCGTCTCGCTGGGCCCAGGTGACTAGCGCCAGAACGCTGCCAGATGGATAAGCGAGGCCAGGTTCGACTCTACGGTCGAGAACTTGCATTGCCGCGTCGTTGCCGTAGAGCGTCGCGGTCGTATGCATCCTGGGATCGACACACATCGTGATTGGCCGCCAGCCAAGCGGCTGCCAAGGCAAACTTGAGGGGAAAGAAGCAGCAGCATTGTTCACGACTTGCTCGCGATTTGCGTGAGCACTGGTGATGGGCAGCGTGTATACGTAACCGTTGCCACGCACCGGCAAATGACAGCTTGTGCATTCGCCGTCGAAGTGTGCGTCCTCCCCGTAGGGCTTCAAATCGAGGCCCCGCCAGCGGCCCCAGGCCCACCCATCGGTATCCTTGTATCGGCGAGCATCCTTGACCATCAGCTCAACTTGAACAAAGTTGCCCGGATGGGTGAGCCCATCTTCACCGAGTTCCTGCTGCCAGGCGACTTTCGCAAGCCGTGTTCCATCAGGCCAGGGCGAGATTTTGCCGGATTGCGCGGCCTCAGCGGCAACATCATTCCCCAAAATGAACCGGAACGTGTTGTTATCGCCACGATCGGTAGTGCTGATCAGCTTCCAGCTCTCGAAGGACGGATCGAATGCCAACCCGTTCGGTTCGGGCCGAACCACAGACAATGAGATCCGCGCTGTTGCCGAAACGGCTTTCGGATTATCGACGGGTAAGCTGGGCATGTTCGCCCACGGCGACAGATAGGCTTTCAACTCCGCTAACTCCTCGGGAGAGACCTTCGCATCGGGATGCAGTGCAACGAACTGCGGAAGAGGCATTGCACCAAGCTGGATCATGTTCACGGCTTCAAACAGCTTTGCCCGCTGTACTGCCGGGGGAGCAGAACCGAGAGACGAAAAGTTGAGGTGTGAGCGAGCAATTAGTATGTCGTGCCGCGCAATCAAATATGCAGGCTCGATCTGGTCGAACCAGGCAAGCCGTCGTTCGTCGGAGTGGCAGCTGTAACAGCTCTTGTTCAGGATTTGCCCTACGGCGAGCGGAGCCCGTATCTCGGCTGGAGCGGGTTTGGCTGAAATGGTGGGCCGAACCAATTGCGCAAGAACAAGCAGAGCCCCCGTCGCTATTCCCAATTTCCAAATGGCTCTCATAAACCTCTCCCTTCCCACCGCAGTCTGTCTCATAAATCACCGGCACTGATGTATGCGGCTCAAGTAAGTTCGTCAAACATCAGTTCCGGCCGTGCACCGTCTCATACAGAAACCAGGTGCGACGTTCAGCTTCGTCGATCCAGACTTCGAGCAGGCTCGCCGTGGCCACGTCCTTGAATTCGTCGCAGACATCATGAGCCCCACGCATGAGCTTCGTCAGGCAACGGCTATCGGCGACAAGTTCCTCCAACATGGCGTTGGGAGTAGTAGATTGGCCGTTGCTATCGAGCAACCGCTGATGCTTCGCGATGTCGCCGATTGAGCGCAGCGTTGTGCCGCCGATTTTGCGAGCGCGCTCCGCGATGCGGTCCGTCATCGCGAAAATCTCCGTCGCCTGTTCGTCGAGGAGCAAATGGTAATCGCGGAAATGAGCTCCACTCATGTGCCAGTGAAAGTTCTTCGTCTTCAGATAAAGCGCGAAGACATCCGCGAGCAATTGTCGCAAGGTCTCAGAAATGGCCGCGACCGCCGCCGGCGAGAGATCCGTGGGAGTACCGAGACTTTCCATTGTTCTTCTGCCTAGGGGCTTTCTCGTTTGCCTGGTTGCCATTCTTCTCTCCTGATTCGGTTGTCGGTCTGCCAAAGACGGGGCTCGCATGCGCGAACCAAGGGTGCCCGGTCCGCGCGACAGGTCTCCATTTGGGAACCTGTCGCATGGGCATACTGGGCGGAAGTGGTCAGGAAAGGCGAAACGGCCTTCACCTGCATCCATGCCGTGCCAGTCGATACGTCGCGATCTGTATCGCGCCGAGCGCGGAACTTGGGCTGCGTTTTGCGACCCAGTGGATTAGCCCTTGATGAAAGTCAGCAGGTCCGCATTGATCACATCGGCATGAACGGTCATCAGGCCGTGGGGGAAGCCGGGGTAAATCTTGAGCGTGGCGTTCTTAAGCAGCTTCGCCTGCAGCAATGAGGCGTCCTTATACGGAACCACCTGATCATCGTCGCCCTGCATCACGAGGGTTGGCACGGTGATCGCTTTCAGATCGTCCGTTTGGTCTGTCTCAGAGAAAGCCTTGATGCCTTCGTAGTGAGCCAGTGCGCTGCCCATCATCCCTTGACGCCACCAGTTCCGGATGATTCCCTCGGAGGCCTTTGCGCCAGGCCTGTTGAAGCCATAAAACGGCCCCTTAGGCACATCAAGAAAGAACTGCGCCCGGTTCGCGGCCAGCGCCTTGCGGAATCCGTCGAACACCTCGATCGGAGTGCCGCCGGGGTTGTTTTCGGTCTTCACCATGAGTGGCGGAACAGCGGAGAGCAGCACGGCTTTGGCCACGCGGCCCTGCGGCTCGCCGTACTTCGCAACATAGCGCGCCACCTCACCGCCACCGGTCGAGTGGCCAACATGGACCGCATTCTTCAGGTCGAGATGCTCAGCCACTGCCGAGGCGTCGGACGCGTAATGATCCATGTCGTGGCCGGTGCCGATCTGCGAGGAGCGGCCGTGACCACGCCGGTCATGTGCCACGACGCGATAACCGTTGGCAAGGAAGAACAACATCTGGTTGTCCCAGTCGTCGGAGCTGAGGGGCCAACCGTGGTGAAACACGATAGGCTGCGCATCCTTTGGACCCCAGTCCTTGTAGAAGATCTCGACGCCGTCATGCGTTGTCAATGTGCCCGTTCCCATATTTCCCTCCTGTACCTCTGTCTTCCGAGTTAATAGAGCGTTGGCTGGTGCGCTGAAGTTGGATGCCATAAGACCCGCAGCTCCTGCTGCAAATAGCAGTGCACGACGCGTGGTGCGACCTGTAGCGCGTGCCAACTGAGGCTGTTCCCGACCTTCGATCATTCCGACCTCCGAGATGTCACTTCCAGTTGTTCCTGGTAGATCTAGATGTACTAGGATCAAAACTCCGCCGTCTTGGATATTCCGGGCACCGCTGGGACATTCCGGTCATTCACTGCCGGGAGGTTGCGAACTCAAA
>JAJXXG010000619.1 GCA_021781255.1 Acidobacteriota bacterium | reverse complement strand
CAAGAACTTCCTGAATGTACCGGCGGCGGAACTCGCGGACCGCTTCGTCATAGGTGATACCGCTGGCATACATTTGCACAACCAGGTTGTCCAATTCGCGTTTCACTCTGACCTCTCTTGCATGTCGAATGGCGGCCTGCGGTGGAGTTTCGTCGTAAATGGAGCGGGCGAAGCAGAAGGAGCGGAAACCCTGTTCAAAATGTTCTAACGCGAGGCAGTGTTCCCGTGCAAGGAATATTGTATCCATCTTGGCCGGGTGCTGCGCAGTTGGTCAACGCCCTCCTGGATTTTGCCCCGCAGTTCCGCCGGAGCCCCGGCGGAGACTCCATTGGCGGCCGATAGAAACCAAGGCGCCAGCCGGGAGCCGCGCATCCAGTTGCTGCCGGGGAAGAAGGCCGCGATGGCAACGATGGCCACCAGGACAAACAGATAGCCGCGCACGACGCCAAACAGCGCGCCGAAGAGGCTGTCCAGCCCGCCCAGGCCCAGGGAGCTGGCGGCCCGCGACAGCAGCCGGGCCAGCAGGGCCGCGATGAGCATGACGCCGAACGCGATCAGCAGAAATGCCAGTGCGTCCGCCGCGCCCGGAGAGTGCAGGACGCGGCGGATCGGCGCGGCCAGCAGATGATAATTCCAGAACGCCAGCCACAGCCCCAGGATCAGGCCGGCCAGGGAGATCGCCTCCAGCAGAAAGCCGCGTACCATGGCGATCAGCGTGGAAACCGCAAGGATGCCGACAATGGTCCAGTCGAAGAGCGTCATAGTCAGGTTTGCGGAGCGGCCGGGCCGGCGCCGCACCGCACCGCCTCAGCCTTCCAGTGTCGCCCGCCCGGTGACCCGGCGGTACGCTTCCATGTATTTTTCCTGCGTCATGGCGACAACATTCACTGGCAGTGCGGGAGCGGGAGGCTGCCGGTCCCACTTCGTTTCCGTCAGATAGTCGCGGACGTACTGTTTGTCGAAAGAGTTCTGCGGGCCGCCGGGTCTGTAGTCGGTCTGGGACCAGTAGCGGGAAGAATCCGGCGTCAGCACCTCATCGGCCAGCACCACGCCCTGGGGCGTCATGCCGAACTCGAACTTGGTATCGGCCAGGATCAGACCCTGCCGCGCAATGTGGCGCGAGGCGCGATCATAGATCATCAGGCTCAGATCGCTGAGCAGTTCAACATTGGTTGGGCCCATAAGTTGTCCGGCATCATGCACGGAAATATTTACGTCGTGCTCGCCGTCCGGGGCCTTGGTTGCGGGCGTAAACAGTGGCTCCGGCAGGCGATCCGACTCGCGCAGCCCCTTCAGCAGCGTTACGCCGCAGATGCTCCCCGTCTGCTGATATTCCCGCCAGCCCGAGCCGGAAAGGTAGCCGCGAACGACGCATTCGATGGGAAACATCTCTGCCGGCCGTACCAGCATGGAGCGCAGATAGAGCTGCTCGCGGTAAGGCTGCAGCACTGCCGGATACTCGTTGATGTCTCCGGTGATCAGGTGATTGGGCACCAGGTCTTCGAGGAACTTGTACCAGAACAGGGAGAGCTGGGTAAGGATTTTTCCCTTGCCTGGAATTCCAGTGGCCAGCACGTGATCGTAGGCCGAGATGCGGTCAGTCGCTACAATCAGCAGTGCATCGCCAACGCGGTAGATATCGCGCACCTTGCCGCGACCGTAGAGTTCAAGATCAGGAAAGTTGGTGCTCAGTAATGATTCCATTGGTCAGTTGGGCCCTTTCGCTGGCTTAGATGATCGCTTGCTGTCCTGCGGGATTTTCTGGGCGACTTTTCTTGCACTCGCAAGAATACTGCGGCCTCCGCAGAAAGGCGAGAGCCGTGAGCAAAAGAAACGGCCCGCCGTAGCGGGCCGCAGAGAAACGCCATCTCCGGTCAGGCAGCGCGCCCGCCACCCAGCCGCACAGAGACGATCTTCGACACGCCAGGCTCCTGCATGGTGACGCCGAAGATGGCGTCGGCTGTCTGCATCATGCGCTTGCTGTGCGTGATGACGATGAAGTGGGTGTGCTGGCTCATCGCCTGCAGCATGTTTGCCAGCCGGCCCACGTTGGACTCATCGAGCGCTGCGTCCACTTCATCCAGCACGCAGAACGGGCTGGGATGATATTTGAAGATGGCCATCAGCAGTGAGAGCGCGGTGAGCGCCTTTTCGCCGCCGGAGAGCAGCAGCACGTTCTGCAGCTTTTTCCCCGGAGGCGACGCGATGATATCGATCCCGCTCTCGTCGATGTTGTCCTGATCGGTCAGCTTCATAAACGCGTTGCCGCCGCCAAACAGGTGCGTAAAGGTGGCGGCAAAGTTCTCGTTGATGGCGGTGAATGCCTCTTCGAACTTGCTGCGCAGCACACCTTCAATCTCGCGGATGCTGCTCTGTGTGTTTTCGATCGACTCGATCAGATCGATGCGCTGCGTGTTCAGAAACGCGTGGCGTTCCGCCGCTTCTTTGTACTCGTCGAGCGCCATCATATTGACCGGGCCCATGGCCTCAAGCTTTTGCTGCATGGCGCGGCAGGCCTCTTCTTCTTCGGCCAGCGGACCTGCCTCCAGCCGCGTCAGCGCGGTGTCGGCGCGCAGCTCATCCGGGGCTACGCTAAGCTCCTTCAGGCAGGTCTCTTCAGTGTGCGCCAGATCGGAGGAGAGGCGCGCGGCGCGATGTCCGGTCTCACTGCGCTTTTCGCGAACCGCCTCCAGCTCTCCGCGAAGCTGGCGAACCTGCTGCTCGGTCTCGGCTGCCACCTGCCGCAGTTCAGCCGTGCGCTGGGCCAACTCTGCCGCCTGGATCTGGGCCTGCTCGCGCACAGTCTTCAGCTCCTCCGCCCGGACTGCCAGCCGCTCCTTATCGAGCGCACGCTGACGCTGCTCGGCAATGGCCGATTCAATCTGCCCGTTCAGGGCCTGCACGCGACGGCGAAGCTCCTCCACCATGCGGGTGAGCCGTTCCGCGGAAGCGGCCGCGCCGCGGCGTCGTTCTTCAATCCCTGCCAGCTCCGCAGCGGCCGTACTGGCGGCATGCTGCGCGGTGTCGCGCGCGCTGCGCAGCCCGTCCAGGGCATTCTGTGCGTCGGCGATCTGCCGCTCAAACTCAGCGCGGCGAGCCTCGTGCTGCTCCGCCTCTTCGCGCCGCGCCTCCACCCATGCCAGCTTTTCCGCGTGCGAGTTGTGAATGCGCTCCGCGTTTAGGGTGGCCTCCTGCAGGCGCCGTTCCAGCCGCCCTACCTCGGCCTCCAGTTGCCGCAGAGCGGCGCCTGTGTTGGCCGACTCCTGCTCCGCCTTGCGCCGTTCGGCCGATTTGCTCTCGATCCGCGTAGAAAGCTCCGTGACCAGATGCGCGAAGCGCGCCGCTTCCATCTCGGCCGCGGCCAGCTTGTCTTCCGTGGCGGCTAGTGCCTGCTGCGCCAACCGCAGTTCGCGCTTCAGCGCCAGCGGGCCTTCGACGCTGGGCTTGCCGCCGGTGACGGTCACGTTATGGAAGCACTCGCCGCTCGGCGCCAGAAAAAATGCCTCGGGATTTTCAAGCGCCAGCGAGCGCGCGGTCTCTGAATCCGGCACGACATAGCCGTTGCGCAGCTTCGGGAGAATTACCTCGAGCGAGCTGCCGAAGCCATCCAGCACGCGGATGCAATCCTTCAGGCGAACCACGCCGTCACGCGGCTCGGCCAGCGGCTGCACCTCCGCCGGATCGAAGGAGAATTTCGCCTGCGCATCGTGTGGATGCACCAGAAACGTCGCCCGGCCATCGACATCCGTCTTCAGCACATGCATGCCGGCCTGCGCGTCGTTCCAGCTCTTGACGACGATGTAGTTCAGCTCTTCGCGCAGAAACTCATCGACCACGTTCTCATACTGGCCGGAGACTTCAAGAAAGTCCGCGAGCACGCCGACCGGGGCATTGCCACCCTCCATCGTCTCAGTACGGAGCAGCCGACGTACGGTGTCGCTGGAGTAGCTGTGCTCGCGGA
>JAJXXG010000212.1 GCA_021781255.1 Acidobacteriota bacterium | reverse complement strand
CGTACGGAGATGGAAGGTGTTGCCAGCCTGCGCGTACCGCTGGTTGCAGACCTGGCCATCGGGCCGAATTGGCGCGATATGGAAGAGCTTGGGAAGTCGCACTGAGCGTAATCTAAACGCCCAGTTCGTTTGCAATAGCGGCTGCAATTGCCTCGGCATGCCGTCGCATCAGCCCCTCATCCTCAGCCTCAATCATTACGCGTGCCAGTGCCTCTGTGCCGGAGTAGCGGACCACCACCCGCCCTGAATCCTTCAACTCTGCTTCGGCCTTCGCAATACTTGACGTAACAGACGCGATAGACGCTAGCGGCTTCTTCTCCCGCACCTTCACATTCAGAATCACCTGCGGGAAAACCTTCAGGTCCGTGGTCAATTCATCAATTGACCTGCCTGAGCGGGCAATGAGATCAAGCACAACCAGCGCCGTCAACAAACCGTCACCGGTTGTTGCAAGGTGCGGAAAGAGAATATGGCCGGATTGCTCTCCGCCCAGTGCGGCATTTTGCTTCTGCATCATCTCCAGCACATACCGGTCGCCTACTGGTGCGCGCAACATGGAAATGCCCGATCGCTTCAGCGCAGCCTCCAGACCCATGTTTGACATCGTGGTGGCAACCACAACATCCCCCGTCAACAAACCCCGCACCTTCAGGTCGCGTGCAGCCATAAGCAAGATGGCGTCCCCATTCACCACGCGATTCCCCGCCCCCGCCAGCATGCATCGATCCGCATCGCCGTCAAAGCTCAGACCAATTTGCGCAGATCGTTCCACCACCTTGCCAGCAACATACTCCGGATGCAGCGCACCGCAGCCGTCGTTGATATTGCGCCCATCGGGTTCAATGTTGAGCAGCGTCACGTCGCCACCCAGCCGCGAAAAAAGTGCAGGGGCGATCGCCGCCGCCGCGCCATTTGCGCAGTCAGCCACAATCTGAAGACCATTCAGACTAAGCCCGGGCACGCATTGCAGCAGGAACTCCACATAGTCATCCTGCATTGCATGGTGGTCCTCAAGTTGCGGAATAGCTGCCACATCGGGAGCGAAGGCGCTGGATGCGTGGTGAACAATCTCTTCCTCAATGGCCAACTCGACCTCGTCTGCGAGCTTGAAGCCATCTGCGCCGAAGAGCTTGATGCCATTGTCGCGCCATGGATTATGCGATGCGGAGATGACTGCCCCGGCGTGGAAGCCGTGGGTGCGCGCCAACATGGCCACTGCGGGCGTGGGCACAACTCCCGCGCTCTCCACGGCAACGCCGGCCTGGCGGATTCCTTCCGCAAGCATCGCCGCAATCCATGGGCTCGACTCTCGCGTATCACGTCCAAGAAGAACCTTTGGCGTCGCTTGCACCTTCTTCAGGGAGTGACCCAATGCCAATCCAGCCGCAAAAACTGTAGTTGCATCCAGCGGAGGCGTGCCTGCGATGCCTCGAATGCCATCTGTACCGAAAAGCTTGCGTTCACCCGTTGTGCTCATGCTCTCTCTTTTTCTGATCCTTTTTTCTCGTCCTGGTCTTTTGTTTCGTGGTGTCGCCCAAAACAGACTCCACGCGACTGGTGAAGGATCCCTCGCTCAACTGCGTTCTCACCTGATCCCCCACTGCAAGCTGCTCTGCCCGGCGAATCAGCGCACCATCCACGGTCTGGACAAGCGCATATCCCCTTTCCAGCACAGACAATGGTGAGAGGGCACGCAGCTTCGCATCCAGCTCCTGTCGCCATGCCGTTTCCTTACGCAGCGTCCGTTCCATCGCCTGATCCAGTTCTGCGCTTTGGCGCATTAGGCGCTCTCGCATGCGTGCCAGACGTTGCCGTGGATCACCCTGCATCACACTGGCTTCCAGCGCTGCAACGCTTCCCTGCTTCGTCGTCAACATGCGGCTCATCGCGCGTTCCAGACGAAATCCAATCTCGTCCGTTTGCTGATTGAAGCGCCTGAAGAGTGTGACGAGGCGACCCTCCATGCGATCTACCGCCACCTGGTCCAATTTCTTGCGCGCCAGAAGCCACTGATATCGAGCGGCGCGTTCAAGCCGTTGCGTCTGCTCCTCCACGCGCTCAGAAACGCCATGCTGCGCCTCGGTGATTAACTCTGCCGCTGCCGAAGGCGTGGGCGCACGCAGGTCCGCAACAAAATCAGCAATGGTGAAGTCGGTCTCATGCCCCACGGCAGAGACTACTGGAAGCTCTGATGCGGCGATCGCGCGGGCCAGGCGCTCACTGTTGAACGGCGCAAGATCCTCAAGCGATCCGCCACCGCGCGCCAGCACAATCAGGTCGACAAGACCCGACGCATTCAGGTCCACGATGGCTTCTTCCATTTCGGCGGCCGCAGTTTCGCCCTGCACAGTTACGGGATAAAGAAACACCTGCAATGCTGCGTGGCGACGGCCAGCCACATTCAAAAAGTCGCGAATCACCGCACCGGTTGGCGAAGTTACAATTCCCACGGCGCGCGGAAAGGCCGGCAGCGGACGCTTGCGCTCCGTGTCAAATAGCCCCTCTTCCCGCAATTTTTCCTTTAACTGTTCAAACGCCAGCTGCAGCGAGCCTGCGCCGACGGGCTCCATCGTTTCCGCCACAAGCTGCAGTTGGCCCCGCTGTTCATAGACGCTCGCGCGCCCGCGAACCAGCACGTGCAGGCCGTCCGAAGGCCGGAATCGCAACAGAAGCGCCTGCCGCCGGAACAGCACCACGGGAAGCTGTGCTTCGGCGTCCTTCAGCGTGAAGTAGAGATGGCCGGATGGCGCCGGACGCAGGTTGGAAATTTCGCCTTCCACCCACACGTCCGCAAAGCTCCGCTCAAGAATCTCCCGTGACCGTTCCACCAGTTCACGCACCGGCCAGATGCGGCGCGCGGAACCAGCCTCCACGGAAAATAGATCCATCTGTCTGGCGGATTTTTCCGTTGCGCTCACCATTGAAAGTCTACCTTTGATTCCAAGGTCAATTGCGACAGCTGCATATCTGTGCCGAAGGCGAACACTCGCTCGCGAATCCGCTCACTTATTATCAGCAATCATGCGGCGAAGCTGCGTTGCAATCTCAAGCAACCGTGCCGCCTCAGCAGAAGCACGCTCGGCACCTTCGTGATAAATCAGCTCCGCCTCGCGGGCAATCTCAGTGCCTTGCATCAGCCCGAAGATTCCCAGCACTCCCGAGAGCTTGTGCGCTTCCATGTAGGCAGTATGAAGCAACTCTGGCGTGCAGGTTCCACTGGCCAGTGCCCGAGCGGCCTTCTCCAGTGCATCCACACGCTCATTCATGTCCGGCAGGAACTGGACCCACATCCGGCTCATCGCATCTTCCAGCGCATGCCGCTTGGTGTTCTCCACCGTGCCGCCTCTCAATCCCAGCCCAGAACTCTGGAAATCTGCTGCGAAAGTGTGAGCGGATCGAAGGGCTTTACCAGCACTGCCGCCACGTCCAAATCAGCAAATCGGCGCTGGTCGCTGGCCTGCACCTTGGCGGTCAGCAGCAGCACGGGAATCTTTTCCGTTGCCGGATTCTTGCGCAGTTCACGAAAGGTTGTGGGACCATCCATGCCCGGCATCATCACGTCCAGCAGAATGGCGTCCGGCTTGTAGCTGCTGGCGCGCACCAGTCCCTGCGCACCGGAGCTTGCCACCATCACTTCCCAGCCGGCAACAGTCTCAAGGCTCATCGCGGCGATTTCGCGAATGTCATCCTCGTCATCAATGATCAGTATGCGATGGCCCATCGCCGTGAACTCCATAACCGGCCGTTGCCCGCAGCTTGACTGCCAGCCGTTGTTTCAAAAATTGTTTCCACAAAATCCATTGTAAGCGTGGTGTACGAGTGCCCGCATGGCTGGCATTTCCTATCGACTCCGCACACCCGCTGTATTTGCCAAAGCAACCTCAGCATGATCGTGCTCCCGGAGTCGCGTAAGCACAAGCGTCTCCAGATGCTCCGGCTGCACCCTTGCATGCATTAGGAACTCAGTC
>JAJXXG010001054.1 GCA_021781255.1 Acidobacteriota bacterium | reverse complement strand
AAGGGAGCGACGGCGGGGGGCTTCTCGGGCAGGCCGACCATGGTGAGGGTGCCGTCCTGCTTGAGGAGCGCGAGGTAGGGCTCGAGCGCGTGGGGCGCGGAGGCGGTGTCGAGGATGAAGTCGAGGGATTTGGCGTGCGCCTTCATGGCATTGGTGTCGGTGGAGAGGACGACTTCATCCGCGCCGAGCTTGAGGGCGTCTTCCTTCTTTTTGAGCGAGGTGGTGAGCTGGACCACGTGCGCGCCGAAGCTGTGCGCGAATTTGAGGCCCATGTGGCCGAGTCCGCCAAGGCCGATGATGCCGACCTTCTTGCCGGGGCCGACGTTCCAGTGGCGCAGCGGCGAGTAGGTGGTAATGCCGGCGCAGAGCAGCGGCGCGACGGCGGCGGGCGAGAGATTGGGGGGCACGTTGTGGGCGAAGCGCTCGTCGACAACGTAATTGTTGGAGTAGCCGCCCATGGTGATGGAGCCATCGACGCGATCTTTGGCGGCGTAGGTGAGGGTTGCGCCTTCATCGCAGAAGTGTTCTTCGCCGCGGTTGCAGGAGGGGCAGTGGCGGCAGGAGTCAATGATGACGCCGATGGCGGCTATCTCTCCGAGCTTGAACTTTGTGACGGCGCTGCCGGCCGTGGTGACGCGGCCGACGATTTCGTGGCCGGGGACGAGGGGATAGATGGATTGTCCCCACTCGTTGCGGGCCATGTGGAGATCGGAGTGGCAGACGCCGCAGTAGAGGATTTCGACGGCGATTTCAGTGGGGCCGGGCTCGCGGCGCGTGAAGCCGTAAGGGGCGAGCGGGGAAGTGGAATTGAGAGCGGCATAACCTTTGGTTGCGGGCATGGGGAAAACGGTCCTTTCGGAGAAGAGTCTACAACATTGGTCATTGCGATGGATGGCCTGGAGCGCGCTCGAAGCCGCGTTTTTACTGGATTTTGAGATGGTCAGGGGCGCTGCGCGGTGACGACGCGCGGGATGCCTTGCAGGTCAGGTGTGACGTGGATGTGCTGGAAGCCGGCGGAGGCGAGGATGGCCTGGACGGCGGCGGATTGGCCGCAGCCGATTTCTAGAACGAGGAAGCCGCCGGGAGCGAGTGAGCGGAAAGCGGCGGGGATGAGGCGACGATAGATGGCGAGGCCGTCGTCGCCAGCGAAGAGGGCGAGATGGGGCTCGTGCTCGCGGACTTCAACGGCGAGGGTATCGCGGTCGGCGCTGGAAACGTAAGGCGGGTTGGAGACGATGATGTGGAACTGCTCGCCAATCACGGGGGCGAGGAGATCGCCGTGGAGAAAGCGGACGGTGACGGAGTTGCGCTGTGCGTTCTCTTCGGCGATGGCGAGAGCGGGCGCGGAGGCGTCGATGGCCGTGATGCGCGCGTAGGGCAGGTGATGGGCCAGTGTGACGGCGATGGCGCCGGAGCCGGTGCCGACGTCGAGGATGCTTCCTTCCCAGGTCTCTGCGAGACCCTTCGACAAGCTCAGGGCAGGCTCTGGGGCACCCGGTGCGACGAGTTCGAGGACTCTCTCGACGAGGTGTTCGGTTTCAGGGCGGGGGATGAGGACAGCGGGCGTTACGTGGAAGGGCAGGCCATAGAACTCGGCTTCGCCGGTGATGTACTGGATGGGCTCGCCAGTGAGGCGGCGGTTGAGCAGGGCGGCGAACTGGACGGCTGTGCATCCGCCGAATGGGTCGTCGAGATGGGCAAGCAGCCATGCGCGATTTTTGCCGGTGAGATGGAGCAGCAGCGTTTCGGCATCGCGGCGCGCGCGTGCTGGATGCGGTCCGGCGCTGAGGCGGGCTGCGCCTGCGTCGAGCGATTCGCGCAGCGTCATCAGGCGGCCTGGTGGGATTCCGCTTTCAACTGCTCGGCCTGATAGTGGGCCATGAGCGCATCGACGATGGGCTGCAGGCGGCCTTCCATAATGAGGTCGAGCTGATGGAGCGTGAGTCCGATGCGGTGGTCAGTGAGGCGGTTCTGGGGAAAGTTGTAGGTGCGGATTTTCTCGCTGCGGTCGCCGGTGCCGACCTGCGATTTGCGGGCGGCGGCGAGCTCGGCATTCTGGCGATCCATTTCCATTTCATAGAGGCGGGAACGGAGGACGCGCATGCCTTTCTCGCGATTTTTGATTTGCGATTTCTCGTCCTGGCAACTGACGACGGTGTTGGTGGGCAGGTGGGTGATGCGGACGGCGGAGTAAGTGGTGTTGACGGACTGCCCGCCGGGGCCGGAGGAGCAGAAGGTGTCAATGCGCAGGTCTTTGGCTTCGATCTTCACATCTACGTCTTCGGCTTCAGGCAGGACGGCGACGGTGACGGCGGAGGTGTGAACGCGGCCCTGGGTTTCAGTGGCGGGGACGCGCTGCACGCGGTGGACGCCGCTCTCCCACTTGAGCTGGGAGTAGACGCGGTCGCCCTCGATGATAGCGATGACTTCCTTATAGCCGCCGATGCCGGATTCGGAAAGCGAGAGGACCTCGACCTTCCAGCGATGCTGCTCTGCGAAGCGGGTGTACATGCGGAAGATTTCAGCGGCGAAGAGGGATGCCTCGTCCCCGCCCGTGCCGGCGCGGATTTCAAGGATGACGTTCTTCTCGTCGTTGGGGTCCCTGGGCAGCAGCAGAAACTTCAATTCTTCCTGGATGGCGGCCTCGCGGGGCTCAAGCGCGGCGATCTCTTCGGCGGCCATGGCGCGCAGATCGGGATCGCTCTCGGCCAGCATGGCGCGCGCGTCAACCAGCCCCTGATGCACCTGCTTCAGCGCGCGGTACTTCTCCACGGCGGGCTCAATTTCGCGCAGCGCCTTGGCGGTCTTGTGATAGCGCTCGTGGTCGTTCAACACCTCAGGCAATGCGAACTGAGATTGCAGTTCGTTATAGCGCTGGTCCATTTGTTCCAAACGGTCAATCACGGCCCCTCCGGGGTTATGCATTTCTCAGATTATTGATGTGGAAAGGAAAATGACGCGGAGATCTGCAGGCGGCGGGCGCCGCTAGAGGAAGGCCGGGATGGGCTGATGCAAGGCCATGGCGTTGCTGAAGATTATTTTAGACCAAAATTGCGATTCCGGCACTGCGTCGCCGCAGGAAGCCTGCCGAGTTTGGCGGCAGGCTTCCGCGCAAGCTAGAGCCTGGCGTGGGTGCCATCGCAGAAGGGCTTGTTGGCGCTGTGCTTGCATCCGCAGAAGTAGATGGTCTTTGACTCTGTGGCTTCGAACTTGACCGGGGTGAGGCCAGTGCCCTTGTGGCTTCCGTCACAGAAGGGCTGTTTGGCGCTCAAACCGCAGGCGCACCAGAAATAAGTTTTTGAAGCCTCCACCTCGACCGGGTAGGGGCTCTTGCGGGCAATGGTTGGCTCAGACATGCGTGACACTCCTTTGGGGATGATGATGCTATGGCGAACGTATTGAATTATAGGCTGCGGCAGGTGGCCGGGCGGGTTCATGAGGAATCGTTCAGGCCGGCTTGTCTGGGGCCAATTGCGGAAAGGCGGTGATGCGCAGCTTTGCGGCGGCGTAGGGAATGAGCGTGATGGTTTCCTCGGGCTCGCTACTGCTGACGGGGCTTTGCGGAAGAGGATTGGCGACGCCGTCCACTGCGCGCCACGCATCGAGCTTGCGCGCCTTGACGCTGATCCTCACGGGAGCATGGCGCCCGGCGAAGACATCCTCACCGAATTCAGCCTCGGCGACGGTAATGCTCCTTGCTGGATTGTCCGCATCGACGCTGAGCGCGTAGTTCCACTGGGTTGACGGAAACACCTGCCAGTCGGCGGTCATGCCGCGGTCGCGCAGCTTGACCCAGCTTTCGCCGATGCCATAGGAGAAAACCAGCGGTCCGCGTTCGACGGCGATGGAATTGTGGAACCAGCGGGAGATGCGCGGGGCCATGGGGAACACGATTTCCACGCGGTCGCCTGCGCGCCAGGTGCGCTGGATCAGCGCGAACGTGCCTGCTGCGGGCGGGGGCGCAGGCTGCGAGTTGACGCGAATGGTTGCGCCGGCGGCCCATGCGGGAATGCGGAGCTGGAGCGGGAAACGCAACGGAGACGCGGGATTGACGGTGAGGCGGACCGTGCCGCGGAAGGGATAATCGGTCTCTTCGACGATGTGCACGGGGACGCCGCGCAGGACGGTGCGCAGCTCGCAGGGCGCATAGGCCGCGGCGACCAAGCCATCCTCTGCATCGGAGTCCTGCGCGCCGGAGAGCATGAAGAGGCTATTGGCGAACTTGGGCCAGCCTTGATGGAAGTTGGCGGTGCAGCAGCCGAAGTTTGGCTCGAGGCCGTAGAGATTGGACTCGGGACCGTCGGAGACCCACGGCTTGGAGTGCAGGCTGCACTCGACCTGGTTTGGCTCCTGATTATATTGATGGGCCCACATGTCATCAGTGAACGTGCCGGGCAAGGCGTTGAAGGCGAGGCGCTCAAGACGGTCGCCGAACGAGGCATCGCCGGTGATGGCGAGGGCCTGTTCAAGCGAGAACATGGACTCGACCACGGAGCATAGCTCCGAACCCTGCGAGGGGTCGGGGCCGGAGAGATGCTCGTCACAGGAAAACATGCCGTTGGGGAGGCCATGATACTTGTCCAGCTCGGAGAGCATCTGCCATGCGGCAGCGCGGTCAGCTGGCGCGCCGGAGACGAGCGACCAGACGGGGCCGGTCTTGATGGCCTGCGCGTTGTTGACGCCGTGGGTGGAGAGTGCCAGATCCTTGAGTCCGCCGCCTTCGTTGAGCTTGATGAAATCGGCCGTGATGCGCTGGGTGTATTTGAAGTCCGCGTACTGGGCCATCCAGTCGTAGCCCTGCGCGTGAAGCAGGCGGGCGAGGTCGAGGAGATAGGCCGAGCCGGTGCGGTTGTAGAGCCAGAGCACAGTGAGGGCCTCATCCTGCCAGCGGAACTTGCCCCAGTCGCGCAGAGGGCGCGTGGGGAGGTGGCTGAGCTGATAGCGGAAGTAGCGGTCCATGAGCGGAATGACGCGCGGGTCGGCTGTCAGCTCCTGATATTGCGCGAGGACCTTGAGCATGACGATGCGCGGCCACCAGTCATCGTTGGAGGCGGGGCCGAACATGCCAGTGGGCGCCTGGTGATTGAGCGTCCATTCGATATAGCGCTGCGCCTTGGCCTTGAGCTGATCGTCTTCAAGCAGCCAGGCAAGCGGAACCAGGCCGTCAAGGTAGTAGGGACCGCGCTCCCACGATTCACCCGCGCCGCCAAGCCAGCCGCTGTTGGGGCCGACGTCCGGCCAGGTTTCGTCGAGATGGCCGCTGAGCCCGTTGGCCTGGATGCGGAGCTGGCTCTTGAGCCACCCGGCAGGGCGGATGGAGCCGAGCGGAAAAAACGAGAATGCGCCAGGGGCGAGCGGAGCGCGGTTGCGCACGTAGGATGATTCCGAGGCCGCTGCTACAGGCGCGTCGCCAGCACAGAGCAAACGCGAGCCAGGCAGCGACGAAGCAAGCCCGGCAAGGCCCAGGCGGCGAAGAAACTGGCGGCGGTTTGAAGAGCCTGTGAATGGCAGCGACACGTTGTCTCCCGGGCCAAGGCTGCGGATGTCGCATCCAGACCTTGCCCTCTATGGTACAGAGGGCGAGGCATTGAAGTGGAGAGGAACTGAGCGGCTGACGCAAAGGAGGAATGGCATGCGGGGCAACATTGCCGCAGAAGCCCAAGCGGCGGGATCTAGCGGCGGGGTGAGACGAGAGCATCGAAGATGCGGCCCAGGATGCGGCGAAGAGCCTTTTCTGAAAGAATCTCGGGCTCGAAGTTGCTCTCAAGGATCAAGCCGGAAACAACCGGGCCCAACGCGAGCAGCATCGCGTCGTTGCCTGCAGTTTTGCTCCGTGCGGATCGACCGAACATCTGCTCGTAGGTTGCGTCATCCTGTGTCGGCTTGGACATTTCGAAGGCTTTGCGGAGGCGCTCCTTCGATTCTGGATGGCGGAGCGCGAAGAGCTTGAATTCGAGGGTGAGGATGGGCCATGCCTTGTCATGCACGAGGCCGACATAGAACTCGCGAAAGACCTTCAGGCTCTGCTCGCGATTCGCACATTTGCGAAGACTGCTCATGAGGCCGTCGATGGTGGACCGGGTACGGTGCTCGAAGAGGGCAAGGAAGAGGTCCTCTTTGCTTTTGAAGTGGGTGTAGACGGCGCCCTTGCTTCTGCCGGCAGCGGCGGCGATTGCATCGAGTTGTGCGGCCTCATAGCCGTCGCGCACGAAGACCTCTTCGGCAGCGCTCAAGAGCCGGGCCTGCGTTTCCCTGGTCCGAAGTTGTTGTTTGCTCGCAGCTTGCATGATCAAGACCTCATTTAACCATTTCCCGCAATTTTTTGCATTGACAAGAAACCGACTGGTCAGTATCTTTTTTAATTATGCCACAGGTTGCAAAACTTGAAGTGCTCTCTTCTACACGAAAAGAGACGAAAGCCACGCGGATTTTGATTGCCGGTCTCGCAGCACTGCTGGCTTGCGGGGCGGCGGGTGGGTGGGGAGTGTACTCCCATGGATACGAGACCACGGATAACGCGCAGGTGGACGGGCACCTGAATGTAGTGAGCTCGAGGATTTCGGGCACGGTCGCCTCGGTGTATGTATCGGATAACCAGGTGGTTGAAGCGGGCCAGGTTGTGGCCGACCTCGATCCAAGCGAGCAAAAGGCCGCGTATGCGCAGGCAAAGGCTCAATACGACCAGGCAGTCGCGCAGTTGAATTCGCAGCGCCCGAACGTGGCCATCACTGAGGCGGACAATGTTGCGGCGGCGATTACGGGCGATGCGCAACTGGCTGAGGCTCAAGCGGCTTCGGCAGCGGCGTCTCAGGACCTGGCGAGCGCCTCAGCGAAGCTGGCGGAGGCAGAGGCGTATCGGACGCGCGATGAGGCTGAGCATCAACGCTATGAGCAACTGTTTCGCGCGGGCACGATTTCGCGCCAGGATTATGAGCGTTCGGTTGCGGCTGCGCGGTCAGCGGAGGCGTCTGCTGCTGCGGCCAAAGCAAGCGTGGTATCTGCCGAGAAGCTGGTTGAGGAACGCAAGGCGGAGATCGAAGCGCAGGCCGCGAAGCGCGAGCAGACAGCCCGGACCGGACCACGCCAGCTCACGATCCGGCAGGCCGAGCTGGCGACTGCCGAGGCGAACGTTGAAGCCGCAGCGGCACAACTGCAGCGAGCGGCTCTGGATCTGAGCTTTTGCCACATTGTTTCTCCGGTGCGCGGGATTGTGACCGGGCGGAGCGCGGAGCTTGGAAATCGCGTGAGCGAGGCGCAGCCCCTGATGATGATTGTTGCCAGCGACGATGTATGGGTCACGGCAAACTTCAAAGAAACGCAACTGGCCCGGATGCAAGCGGGGCAGCGCGCGAAGATTCATGTTGACGCATTGAAGGAGGACTTCGAAGGCACGATTGAAGGAATACCGGCGATCACGGGCGCACGCAGCAGCGTTCTGCCGCCTGAGAATGCGACCGGGAACTTTGTCAAAGTGGTTCAGCGCATGCCGGTCCGCATTCGGCTGAGCGCGCAGCAAGGCCAGTTGGAGCGGCTTCGTCCGGGAATGTCCGTTGAGGCGAAGGTATGGCTCAATTAACTTCCGCGCCGGGCCGCGTGAACCCGTGGGTCGTGGCCATGACGGTGACGCTGGCCACGTTCATGGAGGTGCTGGACACCTCGATTGCGAACGTTGCTCTTCCTCATATCGGAGGGAACCTGGGCGCGACGGCGGATGAGAGCACGTGGGTTCTGACGAGCTATCTGGTTTCAAACGCGATTGTTCTGCCGATGAGCGGCTGGCTCTCGACGCAGTTTGGCAGAAAGCGCTTCTATATGGCCTGCGTGGTGCTGTTCACGTTAAGCTCGATGCTCTGCGGCATGGCAACGAGCCTGCCGATGCTGATTGTGTTTCGCATCATGCAGGGCCTGGGCGGCGGAGGGCTCGGTCCGAGCGAGCAGGCGATTCTTGCGGACACGTTCACCCCGGAACAGCGGAACATGGGATTTGCGATTTATGGGATGGCAATTGTTGTTGCGCCTGCGATCGGGCCGACTTTGGGCGGGTGGATCACGGACAACTACAGCTGGCATTGGATCTTTTTTATCAATGTCCCGATAGGAATTGTTTCGCTGTTTCTGACGCAGCGGGTGGTGCACGATCCTCCGCATCTGGATGAGGCGCGCAGGAAGCGCGGAGGGAACACGGACTATTTCGGGATTGCGACGATTGTGCTTGGCGTTGGGTTCCTGCAGTACGTGCTGGACAAGGGGCAGCAGCTCGAGTGGTTCGATTCCGGGATAATTTGCACGGCGGCGGCCATCGCCGCGGTGGCGCTGGCCGCGATGATCTGGCGGGAATGGACGCACCCGAACCCGATCATCCAACTTCAACTGCTGAAGCTTCGCAATTTTGGATCTGCGACGATCTCCAATTTCACCCTTGGCGTGGTGCTGAACGGATCCACCATTCTTATTCCGCAGTTTCTGCAACTGCAACTGGGCTATACGGCGGAGCGCGCGGGCTGGGCGTTGTCTCCGGGCGGCATTGCGCTGGCTGTGCTGATGCCGGTTGCGGGATACCTGGGAAGCAAGTTCGATCCGCGCAAGGTGATCGCGGTTGGATTTCTGCTGACGTCGGCAAGCATGTTCTGGATGATGAGGATCACGCCGGACGTGGATTTTGCAACGGTTGTGTGGATGCGGGTCTTTCAGGTTGTGGGCCTGCCGCTGATTTTCATTCCCATCAGCACGCTGTCTTACGTTGGAATGCGCCAGGAAAACAATAACCAGGTCTCCGGCATCAGCAACTTTGTTCGCAATCTGGGCGGGGCGGTGGGGACATCGTTTCTGGTGAGCTATCTGGCGCGGCACCGGCAGATCAGCCGCGTGGATCTCGCCTCGCATCTCTATCGCGGCAATATTTTCTTTGACCGCTATCTGGCGGCGTTACAGCAGGGGGCGGTGCGCACGGGCAGCAGCGCGGCCGATGCAGGCCAGCACTCACTGGCGCAACTTCAACTGATGCTGGATGCGCAGGCGAACGTGCTTGCATTTATCAGCACGTTCTTTGTCCTTGGCGTGATTGTTGCACTGCTTGTTCCGCTTCCCTTCCTGATGAAGCGACCTTCGCGGGAAGAGATGGCCGCTTCACAGGGAATGCACTAACATGATTTTGCTTTGAAGAAGCCGTTTCATGACGGTTCAAACAAATTGAGTCGGAAAGGCAGATGGATCGATGAAAATGCGCATTGCCAGCGCGGTCGCGACGATGACCGTTCTCCTGACGGGCTGCTGGGCTGTTGCACAGTTCCCGGGGATGTCTCAACCGAAGCACTATGCCTGGTCGGACACGAGCTTGCCTCCCGATGTGCGCGCCGATATGGTCATCAAGGAAATGACGCTGGACGAGAAGATCCAGATGCTGCACGGACTCGGCTGGCAAACGATCATGAAGACGCCGGAATCGGGGCCGGGCACGCGCGCGATCTCGGCGCTGGGGTTTATCCCCGGAGTTCCGCGGCTGGGTGTTCCCGATTTGCAGATGACGGACTCGGTGGAGGGCGTGTCTGGCGCGGGCGCGAATGGGCGCTACGCGACGGCGTTGCCGTCGGCGGAAGCGATGGCGGCGGCGTGGGATCCTGCGCTCTCCTATGAAATCGGCACGATGCTGGGACACGAGATGCGCGCGCTGGGGTTCAATATGTCACTCGGCTCGGGCATCAACATGATTCGCGAACCCCGCGATGGGCGCACATTCGAATACAAGGGCGAGGACCCGCTGCTGGCAGGCACGCTTGCGGGGCAGGAGTTGAAGGCGGAAAAGGCGCTGCACCTGATTACGGATGTGAAGCACTTTGCCGTGAACGACCAGGATGACGGCCGCACGACCGTGAACTCCGTGATTGGCAAGCGCGCGATGCGCGAGAGCGATCTGCTGGCGTTTCAGATTGCATTGAAGGACTCCGGCGCAGGCGCTGTGATGTGCTCTTACAACCGGATTAACGGAACGTATGGCTGCGAGAACACGTACACGCTGACCGATGTGCTGAAGGGCGACTTTGGATTCAAAGGCATCGTCGTCTCAGACTGGGGCGCTACGCAAAGCACTGTGAAGGCTGCGATGGCGGGTCTTGACGTGGAGATGCCAGGGAACGATTCCTTCGGCGAGCCGCTGAAGAAGGCTGTCGAGAGCGGCGAGGTTCCGATGGATCGGCTCAATAACATGGTGCATCGCATTCTGCGCACGGAATTCGATTCGGGGATTGTTGACGACCCGCCGCAACGCGAATCGCCGGACGTGATGCAGGGATTCAAAGTTGCGCAGAAGACGGAAGAGCGAGGCGCAGTGCTGCTGAAGAACGAGCATGGCGTTCTGCCGCTGAATGCAGCATCGATCCAATCCATCGCCGTGATTGGAGGCCATGCCGACGCCGGCGTGATGTCGGGCGGAGGCTCGTCGCAGGTTTCTCCAGCGGGCGGGAATCCTGTTGCACCTCCGCCGGAAATCGCGAGGAACCCGATGGCGATTTTTCTGGCGACGGTGTATCAGCGTTCAGTGCCGCTGAAGGGGATTGAGGAGAAGGCGCCGCATGCGGTGGTGAGGTTCGATTCGGGCGCGGATGTTGCATCGGCGGCCGCGCTTGCCAGGAAGTCTCAGGTGGCGATTGTGTTTGCAGTGCAGCACGAGTCAGAGGGCATTGACCTGAAGAATCTTTCACTGCCCGACAACCAGGATGCGCTTATCGAGGCTGTGGCAGCGGCCAATCCGCACACGATTGTGGTGCTGGAAACCGGCGGCGCTGCGCTGATGCCGTGGATTGACAAGGTGAGTGGCGTGGTGGAGGCGTGGTATCCGGGGATTCGTGGATCAGAGGCGATTGCCAACCTGCTCTTCGGTGATGTGAACCCGTCCGGCAAGCTCCCGCTGACGTTCCCCAGGAGCGAAGCGGATTTGCCGCACCCGAATCGCTTTGCTCCGCCGAAGGCCGATGCCAGTCATCCGATTCCGAAGCTGGCTGGCTTTCCCGGCCTGATTGCGATGGCGATGGTCACGAGTCCATTCTTCGATGCGAACTACGACGAGGGGCTGAAGGTTGGCTACAAGTGGTACGACGCGGAGAAGAAGGCTGTGCTGTTCCCGTTTGGATTTGGTCTCTCGTACACGTCGTTTGCCTACTCGGGACTTTCTGTAACGGCGGGCGACGGCACAGCGGTTTCTTTCACAGTGAAGAACACAGGCAAGCGCGCCGGGATAGAGACTGCGCAGGTCTACGCATCGCTGCCGGACGCGGCGGATGAACCGCCCGAGCGGCTGGTGGGGTGGACGAAGGTTGAACTTGCGCCGGGCGAGTCGAAGCAGGTTTCCGTTCCGGTGAGCCGCGATCGGCTGACCATCTACGACGACGCAACGGATGCGTGGAAGCTGGTTCCCGGAAGTTACGTTATCCGGGTTGGCGGCTCGTCGCGGGACTTGCCTTTGCAAAAAGCAATCACATTCAAGTGATCAGGACGAGAGGGGCGAGCGAAGGTATCGCCGCTCGCGCAGCTCAAAAGAACAGCGGCACGAAAGAGATTGCATACACATCGACTTCAACCCAACACCGAAAGGAATACGCATGAAGACACTGCTCGCAACATCCCTACTGCTGTGCGCCTCCTCCGCTTTTGCGGCGGGAGCCACGAGCCTGACAGGCCACTGGAACATCCATAACAGCATTGCCGGAAACGAAAGCGACCAGGCATGCACGTTGACCCAAGCGGACAACAAGATCACCGGCACTTGCAAGTCCGCCGAGGACAAGGACCTGCCAGTGACCGGAAGCGTCGACGGGAAGAAGGTGACCTGGCAGTATGAATCGGACTACAATGGCAGCCCGCTGACTCTCATCTACACGGCAACGCTGGACGACTCGGGCACGATCTCAGGCAGCGTGGAGGTGGATCCATTTGGCGTGACGGGCGACTTTACGGCGAGCCCTGCAAAGGACGCGAGCGCGCCGGCCAAGTAAGAGCTGCGGGAGGAGCATTTCCGCTGCGCCGCACGGAGTATGGCTGTTATTGATTGGCTGGGCCGCACAGGAATGCAAGGAGTTCTGCGCGGCATCAGCACGGTTGTTTGTTGCTACTGCATGACGTATCGCCGGAACATGGAGAGTTCAGATGCTTCCACGATTGACTCGGATGATTGCAATCCTTTTTGCCGCCGTTTTGGCTGCGACGCCTGGTCTTCACGCGGCGGGATCTCACGCAGGACGTGAGACGCTTGCGGCTGATTTGAATTGGAGATTCCTGCTGGGCGATCCCGCGGATGTGCAGGCGCCGACCTTCAACGACTCGGCGTGGCGGACAGTGAATCTGCCGCACGACTGGAGCATTGAAGGCGCTCCGGAGGCGAAGAACCCAACGGGATCCGGCGGGGGCTTTTTCCCGGCTGGCATTGGTTGGTACCGGAAGACATTCACGGCTCCCGCGAACTGGAAAGGCAAGCAGGTGAGCGTCGAGTTCGACGGGGTCGCGAGCAATGCCACGGTGTATTTGAACGGGAAGAAGCTGGGGATTCATCCCTATGCCTACACGAGCTTTCGCTTTGACCTGACTGCGGGCCTGGATTTCTCGAAGGCGAATGTTCTTGCGGTGCGCGTGGACGACTCAGAGCAGCCGAGCAGCCGCTGGTATAGCGGAGCGGGGATTTACCGGCATGTTCGGGTGGTCGTCACGAATCCAGTTCATGTATCGCCGTGGGGCGTTTTTGTGAGCACGCCTGAGGCATCGGCCAACGGTGCGAAGGTTGCGGTCCGCACACAGGTGCAAAACGACACAGCGAACGCGGCAGCCGTGACGGTGAAGACGACAGTCTTCTCTGCGCAAAACAGATCGGTTGTAAAGGGAGAATCCAAGCTTCAGATCGGGGCCGGCGCGCAGGAGGAAGCATCGCAGGAGATTCCGCTGCCGCATCCGGAGCTGTGGTCGCCGGAGACTCCCACGCTGTATCGCGCGGTCACGGAAATTCTTCAGTCGGGCAAAGTGATCGATCGGGTGGAGACGAATTTTGGCGTGCGCACACTTGCCTGGTCAGTGGACCAAGGTCTGGTGCTCAACGGCAAGCCGATCAAGCTTGCCGGGGGGAGCGTGCATCACGACAACGGGGCGCTGGGCGCGGCAGCATTTGATCGAGCAGAAGAGCGGCGCGTGGAACTGCTGAAGGCCGCGGGCTTCAACGCAGTACGCACGGCGCACAATCCGCCCTCGCCGGCGTTTCTGGATGCGTGCGACCGGCTGGGGCTTCTGGTTCTGGATGAGCCATTCGATGTGTGGACGACGAGCAAGGCGAAGTACGACTACGCGCGCTACTTCAACGACTGGTGGAAGCAGGACATTGACTCCATGGTGCTGCGCGATCGCAATCATCCTTCCATTGTTGTCTGGGGCATTGGCAACGAGATTCCCGAGGCGTGGACGCCGGCCGGAGCGCCGATTGCAAAGCGACTTGCTGGCGAAGTCCGTTCTCTGGACAGTACACGGCCGTTGACTGAGGCTTTCCCCGGCGCGACCTATACGCCGAGCACAGATGCCGTGATGGCTCAGCTCGACATCGCGGGGTACAACTACAACGTTGAGCAGAACGGGGCCAAGGATCATGAGCGGGTTCCGAGCCGCATCATGATGACGACCGAGTCCGTGCCTTCCGCGGCATTTGATGAATGGAAGATTGTGCATGAGAAGCCGTACGTTGTTGGCGAGTTTGTGTGGACGGCGATGGATTATCTTGGCGAGTCCGGCATTGGAAGCTGGACGTACGCGACGCCGGAACAGGCAAAGCAGGTGAATCAGGTTGCTTCGATGATGAAGCAGATGATGGCCAACATGGGCGCGGACGGTAAGAACCCGTTTGAAGGATTTGCGCAGCAGCAACAGAATGCGAAGCCGAATCCGATGATGAGCCTTATGTTTCCGGGGTTCCCGTGGCACGCGGCGGACTCGGGCGATCTGGATCTGACGGGCTATCGGAAGCCGCAATCGTATTATCGCGACATTCTTTGGAACGGAGGCGACCGGGTTTATGCAACCGTGCGCCTGCCTGAACCGGAGGGCAAGAAGATTATTGCAATTGGATGGAGCGTGTATCCGACGCTGCCGAGCTGGACCTGGCCGGGCGAGGACGGCAAAGACATGCAGGTGGAGGTGTATGCCGGGACGGAAAAAGTACGCCTTTACCTGAACAACAAACTCGTGGGCGAGATGGCCACCACGGTGGAACAACAACGCAAGGCTGTGTTCACGGTTCCGTATGCGGCGGGCACGCTGAAGGCGGTTGGCGTGAATGGCGGGCGTGAGGTTGCCACGAGCGTGTTGCAGACGGTGGGCGATGCGGCGAAGCTGCGCTTGAGCGCGGATCGCACGGTGCTGCAGGCCGATGGCGAGGATCTCACCTTCATCACGGTCGAGGCGCTGGACGCGCAGGGGCGGCCGCAGCCCAATGCGACCGAGGAGGTGAGCTTCACGGTGAGCGGTCCCGGCTCGATGATCGCGGTGGGCAATGGCGACCAAACCAGCAGGGAGCTGTACCAGGGTGACCACAGAGTGCTTTTCCATGGACGCGCGCTGGTTGTGATCCGGACATCCAATACTCCGGGAACGATACGGCTGACAGCGCATGGCGAAGGCCTGGGCACAGCGGAGGTGGCGGTTGAAAGCAGGGCTGCGAAGTCTGACAGTGAGCTGGGCCGGTAGAGGCGGAGATTCCCTGGTTGCCGCGCCATCGGCGATTGCGCTAGCCTGATGCTCTCTTGAGTTCCTGTGCAGAGTTGTGGGATGAGACGACGACTTACCGGGCTACTGTTGTTGATCGCATTGACGCGCGTTGCCGGTGCAGTTGAGCCGGCCTGCTCGGTGCGCCAGCCCCGGCTTCGCGTGAATCGGGCCGACATCTTCACCGACCAGCAGGAGCAGTGGCTTGGAGACGCCCAGGCCGACATGATCGAGCCGCGCTATACGCTGCTGCCCGCGGATGAGAGTGAGTATCTGAACGAAATCGGGCAGCGGCTGCTGCAGCAACTGCCGCCCACCCGGATTCACTACACGGTCCGGGTCTTCGAATCGGCGGAGCTGCGCGCCTTCTCGCTGGCGGGAGGGCGCATCTACATCAGCCGCAAGCTGATCATGGACGCGCGCAACGAAGATGAGCTGGCTGCGATGCTTGCTCAGGAGATCGGAAGAGTTTACATCCACCACACGGCCTCCGGGATCACGCGCCGGATGAAGAGACTGATGCATGTGAAGAAGCTCGGGGACCGGGCGGACGTGTACGACAAGTTCGAGCGCATGCTGAACATTCCTCCCGACGAATACTCGTTCTTGAGCCCGGATGAGCAGGAGGACGACGAGGTTCTCGCAGACCGCGTTGGAATGTGGGCCATGATCAAGGCCCACTATGACCCGCGCGCCTTTGCTATATTTCTCGATCGCGTGAATGACAATGGAGGCTACACTGGGAATCTATTTACGGATGTCTTCGATTTGACGCCTGACATCAGCCTGCGCGTGCGCATGGCGAATAAGCTTGTTGCATCTTTGCCGGGAAGCTGCCGCGACCCGCGCGCCTTGTACCGCACGGGGTTCAAGCCTTTTCAGGAGGCGATGCGCAAGCAGCGCATCAATCCTATCGTGCCTGCTACGCCGGGCCTTCCTTCCGCTGCTCTTCAACAGCCCATGAATCCTGCACTGGAGAACGTGGCGCTGAGCCCGGATGGAAAGTACGTTCTGGCCCAGGATGCTTACCAGATTCATGTTCTTAGCACGTCGCCGCTGCAGTTGCGATTCTCAGTGGATGCGCAGGGCGCGGAGATGGCGCAGTTTACGCCCGACTCGCAAGACCTTGTATTCAATTACAACGATTTCCACGTTGAGCGATGGCAGCTCGCGACCGGCCAGCCAACGGATATTCAGGATTTTGTCGATTATGCAGGATGCGTACAGACAAGCCTCTCACCGGATGGCCGCGTTCTGGCATGCGTCAGCTACTTTGGAGATTCGGTGTGGTTGAAGCTTACC
>JAJXXG010000410.1 GCA_021781255.1 Acidobacteriota bacterium | reverse complement strand
AGTTACCGCTCACGCGAGTTCCGCGCTCACTGCCAGGGGCTCAACATCAAGCATCACCGCACCCGCCCCTACACGCCGCGCACCAACGGAAAGGCCGAGAGGTTTATCCAGACCGCATTGCGTGAGTGGGCCTACGCAAAACACTGGCGCGACTCGGAGGAACGCGACGCCTATCTCAAGCCATGGACCGACTACTACAACTACGCAAGACCAAATGGTAGCCTCAATTTCAAGCCGCCCTGCAGCCGATCTGAAGCTCTGTGCGAGGGAACAACGTCTTGACCATCTACAGATCGATATTCAGCAGTGGATTATTCAAACCATACGTGTAGCGATTCCACGTTTGCGGATTGTCGGGACGGCCACTGTTAAGCAACGGATCGGGGTTGAGCAACCGGCCCGCCCGAAGGCGGCTTGCGGTTGCTGCACAACAGCGGCTAAAGAAAAATGTCTATTCGGAATTCGCAACATGAATCCAGATGATCTTGCCTTCGCTAAAGCCTATCCGGGCAGACCGGCTATCGTCCGTGCAGCCTTCCTTTTCGCTAAGCAAGCAGCTGTACAGATAGCTCAGGTCCCCTACTGAAATCTGGCTTGCGCCTGCCGCTCTGATTCCGGCGACCACGCCAAGATCACTTTTCTTGTCCAGCTTTTTGATAAAAACTGGTTCGTGGTAGGCGCGTACAAGCTCCTCCTTTGTGCTACCGATGCCGATGCCTTCAGGCGTCTTCCAAACCGATGGATCGATTGTTGTTTTTGTGGTCAGAAGACCTTTGCAGTTCGGAAATGAACTGAGCAACACATCCGCTACGCGACCGGATCGGTCGTCCATGGGCCTTACGTACAAATACAGGCCGTGCTCCGGGTCAGAGAAGCAGTAGGTATCACTACCGGCTGGCTTCGCTCCAAAATGCTCCAGAAGCGCCTTCATGGACGTATCGTGCTCAAGGCTATAGAACCCAAGAGTGTTTGGTCCTGAATAACGTCCCCAACGAACATTACTTGGATGCTGGGCTATCAACTCTGACCCCAGACTCAAAAGCAGTAAAACGGAAAACAAGATAGGCTTTTTCATTGTGGATTGTCGTTCCTCATATAGGGGATGATTCCAGACTCCGCAGGATTATGCTGCGAGTTGGTGATCGTCTGACCAAGCGAGATCACATCTGCGTTCTGACCTCGTGTACAACCTTCCGTAGGTTTCCAGCCTTGCTGATCTGCCATTGGATCAGGCAGGCCTGTTCCTCCGCCATGAATAGCTCTTCCGCGAGAGTCTCCTGTGTCGATAAAGGCCCCAGCCGGACCATAGGCATCCTGCCCAGCGTGCCGATTACTCACGCCTTTGATGTTGTCTGTCGAATACGCACTGTCGGCACCCGGTTCAGACTTCTTGTGGTCGATTGCGTTCTTGGTCTCAATCGTTTTCGTCGTGGTGTTGCCATAAATGTCAGTCGACTTGAACGTAGTCGTGTGCCCCTTCATATCAGTGTGCAAACTGGACGAAGGTACATTAGGCGAGGCGTTTTTTGCTTGAAGCTGTGGGCGAGGCGTATCCACCCAGCCTTTGCCCTGAATCTTATTCAGCACCTTATCCCAGAAGTCATGCCCGTCTGGGTCTGTCTTGTCCAGAGGATTGTTCAGCACATACGCATACAGATTGAGGCTCTGTGGATTGTCGAGCTTCGCGTACGGTACAGGCTCAGCTTTTGCCGACCAATCTGGACTCAACCATCGTCCCATTGAACTTGCGTAGTACCTAGCGCCGAAGTAGTCGTTGCCGGATTCGGAGTCACGTTCTTTGCCGGTGAAACGGTATCGCGAAGAACGCGCTGCGGGTACACAAAAGCGGGAGGCCGTCATAAACGTGGATGCCTCCATCGTAAGTGAATCGCAGGTGTCAAGAGCGAAACCGCGGGCTCTCGTTTGAGACCGCAACCTTAGCGCGGCGACCGAAGATCATCCGGTAGGTCTTTACCACGGCAAACCACAGAATCGAATTGACCGCAATAACGGTCAGTACGGTGAGCGTGTCAGTCACCGGTGCAGGCAGATGACTTTCCCAGAGCAGTTTCTCGACGAGCAAGCTTCCTAAGATGTTTCCGGGAAATAGCGCAATGAATCCAGCACCCCAGAGCAAGGCACTTGCCGATGAGTAGGGATGGTGCGAGAACCAAGAGCACAACAGCCCGATACTCTGCACGGCAACGAAGATGATTAGCACTATGCGCTTCTTCATGCAACTCCCTCTACGGCGTTGTGCCGATGATGATCTTGTTTCCGCTTGGGCTCGGCATAATACTGTGCAGGGTAATGTCGTCTGCGGTACACATCCGCACACATCCGTGAGAAGCCCCACTCATGAAGATTGAGTTGCCCCACGTAGTCGGATTCCAACTAGGTCCCATTGTCCCGTGAATCTCAATCCCTTGCCCATCCAACTCCTTGATGTGTAGAGAGAATGGCCCGAAAGCATTGATGCCGAGCGGACTCTTGCTCCATGGTGTATTCGCTTCATTTCCGTACTTCTGTGACGTCTGATCTTTCTGCCAATAAGAAGCGTGGAACGTTCCTGTCGGCGTCACATGCAATTTGCCATCCACCATGCCCCCAACTACAACGCTTCCTTTTAGAAGCTCCGTTGGACTCTTGTCTCCCTTATTCATTCCAGTAACAGTGAGCGTACCCTTCGACGTTTTGGGATCGTATGTAATTGTGATTGTGCAAGTGCTGTAAGTTTTGCCACCCGCAGTGCATCCCGCCATTCCGCTCGGATCGGTATGGTTCAACGGGTTGTTGTTCACATAGGCGTACATATTGAAGTTCTGAGGGTTTGCGATCCAATTCTCGAACTTCTCGTGAGCTTCTTCTTTCGCTTCCTCCGAGGCGCTTTCGGGAGGATCCTGCCAACCCTGCCACGGCAAGGGATCAGGCGACATAAACCGGCCCATCGAAGACGCATAGTAGCGAGCAGAGAAGTAGTCATTGCCGGATTCAGTATCCCGTTCTTTGCCGGTGAAGTGGTGTTCGGTGGCCGCATCCGTCAGCACGCCCGCGGGGGACACGCAATCCGGCTGCATGAGGTTGATCAGCGAGTTGCCCCAGGGCAGCGTCAGGCAGTAGAGCTCCGCCGTGCCCGCGGCCGAGGCCTGCACGCGCCGCGTCCCCAGCGGGTCGGCGATGTAAAAGTGCAGCCCCGTCGGCGCATTGTTGCTGAAACTGTACGTCGCCGAGAGCCGTCCGCACTCCCACAGGTTGACGTGCAGCGGAAGGCCCGAGCCGTCAAGCTCCGTCACCTGATCGCCGCTCTGGTCTTTATTGAATCTGCCAAGCAGAAACATATTGGTCAGTGTAAACCCGTTCAGTGGCAGCTTGCGGGCCAGGCGCCACTTGCGCGACGAGAACAGCAAGCTACGCGAGGAGTGCATGAACACGAACTGGTTCTGGAATCTGTTTGACGCACGGCACAAGATTGGAGTCTGGAAGACGATATATAAATTCCGGCGTCAAACAGTTTGCTCGGCTACGAGGCGCCGCGCGAGATCGCATGGCATTGGCATACCACTTTTCTTTTAAAGGCCAAGAGATTTTCGCCCAGTAAAGATTGGCAGAAAATTGCTGTATGATTTCATACACCGATCTGGACGAAGAATGGGGTTGGGTCAATCGGAGGAATAGATGGTGGCGAGTGCTCGAATCTGCGTCCTTGTGCTATTTCTGTGGGCTTCCAGCGTGGTTGCATTTTCTCAGGGAACTGTGAAGCTTTCCTATATGGGAACCGCGGGATGGGAGATTACGGATGGACAAACGGTGATCCTGGTCGATCCCTACTTGACGCGACTGAAGACCGAGACGCCAAATGATCCGCCACTCGCTTCCGATCCGCGTTCGCTTGTCACGGACGACGATTTCGCCATCTCTGACCCGAAAGTAATAGACGCCCACATCAGCAAGGTGGATTACATTCTGATTACACATACCC
>JAJXXG010000545.1 GCA_021781255.1 Acidobacteriota bacterium | reverse complement strand
GTGCAGCAGGTCAAAGCAGCCGTTGGTAAACACGACCCGCTCGCCATTGGCCTTCCACAGCGCCACGCGTTCCACCAGTTCCGCGCGCGTCAGCACCTGGTTTTCTGCGTTCAGGGCTATCTGCGGACTGAGCGCAGCCAGCAATTCGTGTTTCTCCACCGGCACCGTGCCCACCTTGCCCACCACAATGCCTGCGGCCACATTGGCCAGTTGCACGGCGGTCTCGGGCTGCAGCCCGGAGGACAGGCACAAGGCCAGCACCGCCATCACGGTATCGCCTGCGCCGGAAACATCGAAGACCTGCCGTGCCAGAGCGGGCGCAACATACCGTTTGCCCTGCCGTACCAGGGCAATGCCCTTTTCGCTCAGCGTCGCGGTCAGGAACTCAAGATCGAGGGCAGAGACCATGCTCTCTGCCGCCGCCAGCAATCCGTCCAGATCGCCGGAATCAAGCCGCGCTGCCCGGGCCAGCTCGCTGAGATTGGGGCAGAGCGTGGTTGCGCCCCGGTAATGCGCGAAGTCGGAGCTCTTGGGATCCACCAGCACTGGAATATCCAACGCGCGGGCAGCCGGGATTAATGCCTCGCAGACCTCAGGGGTAATGGCGCCCTTGGCATAGTCTGAGATCACCAGAGCATCGCAGCCAGTCAGCAGGGCAAGCGTTTCCTTGATCAACTGCTCGTAGGCGGCCTGTCCGCGCGCTCCCAACCGCTCGAAGTCCAGCCGCAGCATCTGCTGCTGTCCGCCCAGAATGCGCGTCTTGGTGATGGTGGGAAATTCCGCTGAAACCACAAAATGCGGCTCAATTCCGTTGGAGCGCAGGCAGGCGGAGAGCAGCTTCTCATTCTCATCGCTGCCGACAAAGCCCACCACAGTGGTTTGCGCGCCCAGATGGGCAAGGTTCATGGCCACGTTGGCTGCGCCGCCGGGCTTGTCGTTCTGGTGCATCCCACGCACCACGGGGACCGGCGCTTCGGGCGAAATGCGTCCCACCTCGCCCCAGATGTACTTATCGAGCATCACATCACCCACCACCAGCAGGCGCTTGCTGGTCCATTTGTGCTCGATCTCCCGGATTACCCGGTGCAACTGTTCAATCACCACGCCCCCTGTGCTTGCCGCGCGCCAGCAAAGCCAGGCCGGCTGGCATGCGCATGACTTGTTGTTATCATAACGGCGTGACCGACTCCGCTGACAGCTCCAGCGCGCGCAAACTTCAAACTATCTTCCTCGATCGTGACGGCGTGTTGAACCGGAAGATGCCGGAAGGCCGCTATGTGACCTCTGTGGGAGACTTTCACATCTTGCGCGGCGTGCCTGAGGCGATTGCCAGGCTCAATCGCGCGGGGATTCGGGTGATCGTCGTGTCAAACCAGCGCGGCATTGCCCTGGGACTTTATTCAGGCGCAGACGTGGATTCCATTCATGCCGGCTTTCAGAACATGCTGAAGGCCCATGGCGCGCACGTGGACGCCTTTTACTTTTGCTCCCACGACAAGGGACAATGCGACTGCCGCAAGCCGCTGACCGGCATGTTTGACCTGGCGCGGCGCGACTTTCCGGGCATCAGCTCCGCAACCAGCGCGATGATCGGCGACTCGCTCTCTGACATCGAGTTCGGCCGGCGGCTGGGCATGTTGACGGTCTTCATCGAGGGCGGCCCGGAACGGCAAAAGCCCGGCGCGCTGTCTGCCGCGGGCCTTGCCGACCTGCGCTTTCCGTCGCTCGCCGCGGCAGTAGACGCGCTGGCGCCGCACCTGACTCTACCCAATCCCTGAGTTCGAGCGCCTAATAGGCACGCAGGCTCAGAATCGCCTTCAGGATGTTCTCCGGCTGCGGCAGGATAGCGTCCTCAAGAACCGGCTGGTAGGCCACGAATGTGTCCATGGAGCCCACCCGGCGCACCGGCGCATCCAGTTCGTCGAAAAGCTCGTCGGCGATGCGGGCGGCTATCTCCGCGCCATAGCCCCAGCTCAACATATCCTCATGCACCACGATCACCCGGCTGGTTTTGCGCACCGAGGCGGCGATGGTCTCCCAGTCATACGGGTTGAGCGTGCGCAGGTCAATCACCTCGACGTCAATGCCGTGCTCGCGGTGGGCCTTTTCCGCCGCCTGCAGCGAGCGCGGCACCACAGCCCCATATGTCACCAGCGTGATGTGCTGGCCGGGTCTTACAACATTGGCCTTGCCAAATGGAATGGCAAAGTCCGGCCCCGGGTAGGGCGAGCGCCCGTAGGTTTCGCGGTACAGGCGCTTGTGCTCAAGGAACAGCACCGGGTCATCGCAGCGGATGGCCGTGCGCAGCAGGCCGTTGGCGTCGAGCGCATTGGAGGGGAACACGACGCGCAACCCTGGAATGTGGGTAAAGATGCTCTCACCCGACTGCGAGTGATAAATCGAACCGCCCGTCAGGTAGCCGCCGATGGGCACGCGCATGACGACGGGCGCTGCCCACGCGCCATTCGAGCGCCAGCGCATCAGCGCAAGCTCGTTGCGAATCTGGTGCATGGCCGGCCAGATGTAGTCGAAGAATTGAATCTCAACAACAGGCTTCATGCCGCGGACCGCGTAACCCACGGCGCGCCCGACGATGTTCGCCTCGGCAAGCTGCGCGTTGAAGACGCGCTCGGAGCCGAACTCGGTCTGCAGTCCAGCCGTCAGCTTGAAGACGCCACCCTTGCCCTTGACCTCAGACAGCACAGCCTCGCGACTGGCATCGGCCACATCTTCGCCATAGACGACAATGCGCGGGTCGCGGCTCATCTCGTCGTGCAGGCAGGCGTTGATCAAATCGGCCATGGTGCGCGGCGCGCTGCCTTTGGCGCTGGCTGACTTGCCGGGAGCGACGCCAGCCGCCTGTTTATCTGCGCTTGCAAAAGCAGAACTGGTCGGGTCCAGGTCCTCGGAATACACGTGCTTCGTAATCCCTGCAATCTCCGGCAGAGGCGCCTCAAGGGCGCGCTCGGCAGCCTCGGCGGCTTCACGGTCTGCCGCCTGCTCCAGCGCAGTGATTTCTTCAGCGCTCAGAATGCCTTCGCGCAGCAGACGCATCTGCATGCAGGTGAGCGGATCGCGCATGGCGTCCGCCTCGCGCTCCGCGGTCGAGCGATACAGCTTGTCATCGTCGGAAAGCGAGTGGGAGTATGGCCGAGTGACGTGGCCATGCACAAATGCAGGCCCCTTGCCTGCGCGGCAGTGCTCCGCCGCCGCCTGGAACGTGCGCAGGCAGACTTCAGGATCGGCGCCATCGATCTCCGCAAAATAGAAATTGGGGAAGTTGGCCACGAGCCTGGAAATGTTTCCGCCCGGCGTGTTCACCTCCACGGGCACGCTGATGGCGTAGCCGTTGTCTTCCACGCAGAAGATGACGGGCAGTTTTTTATTTGAAGCCGTGGCCAGCGCTTCCCAGAACTCGCCCTGCGACGTGGAGCCCTCGCCAAGCGACGTGAACGCCACTTCGTCGCCGTGGAACTCTACTTCGTGAAAAGCCCGGTAATCACCCTCTGCTTTGGCTGCGGCCTCGGGGTGACGGCTGAAGTAGCGCCCAGCCTCAGCACAGCCCACGGCATGCAGCACTTGCGTGGTGGTAGAGGACGACGTGCTGACGATGTGCAATGCTCGGCTGCTCCAGTGGGTTGGCATCTGGCGGCCGCCGCTGGCCGGGTCAGTGGCCGCGCCCACGGCCTGCAGGAACATCTCAGCCGGCGTAACACCCAGCGTCATGCACAACGCCCGGTCGCGATAATACGGGAAGAACCAGTCATAGCCGGGCCGCAGGGCCAGCGCTGCGCCCACCTGCAGCGCTTCGTGACCAGCGCCAGAAATCTGGAAGAAAATCTTCTGCTGCCGCTTGAGAAGAATCTCGCGGTCGTCCACGCAGCGGGATAGATACATCAGCCGGTAAATTTCAATCAGTTGCTTATGAGTCAGGCTACCTTGAGCGGTTGCCGACTCAGGCGCGTGAGCACTGGAAAGCGCA
>JAJXXG010001117.1 GCA_021781255.1 Acidobacteriota bacterium | reverse complement strand
TTTGCTTGTACCAGAAGGGGTGGATGGCCTGGCGTGCCGCCAGTTTGTTGGGCATGAAACTGATCTCTACAAATGGCCGGACACCCCTGGCCAGCAGTCCATCGTAAATCTGATCGACATAGGAAAAGTTGAAGACTGGATTGCCCTTTTCATCTTCGTCGTATACACCCACTTCATCGTGCAGGATGGCGTGGAAGCGGACATAGCGCATGCCGGCCTGGTCGTGAACATCCTTGAGATCCTTCAGATAGTTTTCGCGCAGCGCAAGCACAGCGCGGCCGGAGCCGAAAGTCTGCTCCCAGAAATGAGGGAACGGATGAGCGGGCGCATTGGCGTCGATTGGAATCGTGGATGACGTGGACTGCGCCCAGGCGGTAATGGCGCCAACGGCCAGCGCAATCGGCAGCCAGATAATTGTTTTACGAAGTGACTTCATGATGGCCTTCCTGCAATCTGGTGCGGTTGCGAGTGAACAAAGTTGCCGGACGGCGACAGACATACGGCTTGACTTGAGAGACCATCCAGCACGGATGGATTGAATGCATCCTTCAGCGCGCCCGACCAGGCTGCTGAGACGGGAGTATTCCGACACCAATCTCAGCAGGGCTCTATCGAGCGCAATCGATTGCGCAAGGGCAATTTGTATCACTCGCAGGAGCATCCGTCAAGGTCCGTGCAGGCGCTCCAGACAGCACCTGCTCTTCGCCATCCTCGTTCTGAAATGGTCAGAAGCGCCAGTCAGCAGAGCCATCGCGGAGTTAGACTTTGTGGTGCGCAACTTTCACGCTCCCTGGCGTGACAGCAAAGGCGATATGCGCATACAGAAGCGGCTGCGAGACGGCAACAATACCCGGCGTCCACAGGAAATGCCGCTTCAGGAAATTTGTGAGGAACCATTATGGCTGTGAAGACCATCATCGAGCCCTTTCGCATCAAGAGCGTTGAACCCATTCGCTGGACGACCCGTGAGCAGCGCGAGAAGCTGCTTGAGGCCGCGCACTGCAATCTGTTTCTTCTGCACGCCGATGATGTGCTGATCGACCTGCTCACGGATTCCGGCACCGGCGCCATGTCAACGCATCAGTGGGCCGCCATCATGGAAGGCGATGAAAGCTACGCCGGCAGCCGCAGCTTCGATCGCTTCCGCAACTCCGTCCAGGACATCTTCGGCTACAAGCACGTAATTCCCACGCATCAGGGACGCGCGGCCGAGCGCATTCTGTTTGGAGTGGCCTGCAAAAAAGGCGACATCGTCCCCAACAACACACACTTTGACACCACGCGCGCCAATGTGGAGTTTGTGGGCGCGGAGGCGGTCGATCTCGTCATCGCCGAGGGGCGCCAACCTGCGCTGCAGCACCCCTTCAAAGGAAACATGGATGTGGCTGCGCTTGAAGCGCTCATAGAGCGCGAAGGGCGCGAGCGCATTCCGCTGGTGATGCTCACGGTGACAAACAACTCCGGCGGCGGGCAGCCGGTGTCCATGGAGAATGTTCGCCAGGTAAGTGCTGTGTGCAAACGGCATGGCATTCCGCTCTATTTTGACGCCTGCCGCTTTGCCGAGAATGCATGGTTCATCAAGCTGCGCGAGAAGGGATACGAAGACAAGACGCCCAAGGAAATTGCGCAGGAGATGTTCCGCTACGGTGACGGATGCACGATGTCAGCCAAAAAAGACGGCATGGCGAACATCGGCGGCTTTCTCTGCACCAATGACGATCTGCTGGCCCAGCAGGAGAAAGACCTGCTGATTCTTACCGAGGGCTATCCCACGTATGGCGGCCTGGCCGGACGCGATCTGGAGGCAATTGCCGTGGGCGTGCAGGAGGCGCTGGAGGAGGACTACCTGCGCTACCGCATTGCCTCGACCGCGTATCTGGGGAATCACATTGCCGCAGCGGGAGTGCCAATTGTGCAGCCGCCGGGCGGACACGCCATTTATCTGGACGCACGCGCCTTTTTGCCCCACATCCCCGCCGACCAGTTTCCGGGAGTGGCGCTTGCGGCCGAACTCTATCTGGAAGGCGGCATCCGCTCAGTGGAGATTGGCACGCTGATGTTTGCCTCGGCGGCAAAAATGGACCTGGTGCGCCTTGCGATTCCCCGGCGCGTTTACACGCAAAGCCACATTGACTACGTAGTGGAGGTCATTCTTGAGGTGTGGAAGAATCGCGACCGGATTCGTGGCATGCGGTTGACTTACGAAGCTCCATTTCTGCGTCACTTTACCGCGCATCTTGAACATGTGAGCGCGTAATCCGCACACTGCGCGAAGAGCTGATCGAGAAGATGTTTGCCACAAATGAACGCCCACCGGCCCGGCGGACGGCAAATAATCCAGCTCGACGAGCTGCTGCCGCCGGATTCTGTCTTCACCAAATGCTGCGCTGCACGCCAGGACAGACAACCACCTGCAACAATTCGCCGTCATAGTTATACGAGCATCGCGCAAACGCTCAGTCCGCAGCTCTCCAGGAGAGGTGCGCACGGAGCAAGCCCCCCATGAACAGAAGGCGCCAGGAGCGCCGCCAAGATACACTGAAGAGTTCACACAGAACAGGCTTATTCAATGACAGCGTTGGCGTTCACACTTGTGGTCTGGACCGTTGCCATGCTTGCGGGGTTCCTGGGAGCGCTCACAGGCCTGGGCGGCGGAGTTGTCATCGTTCCGGTGCTGACGCTTGCCCTGGGTGTCGATATCAAGTACGCCATCGGCGCATCGCTGATTTCCGTCATCGCCACGTCGTCTGGTGCGGCAGCGGCCTACGTCAAGGAAGGCTATTCCAATATCCGCATCGGCATGCTGCTGGAAATTGCCACCACGGTGGGCGCCATCCTCGGCGCTTATCTCGCCGCGTTCACCAGCACCCATATCATCGCGATCATCTTCGGGCTGGTGCTATTGCAATCTGCCTATCAGTCTTTGTTCAATGGGTCTCCAGAGACTGGACCTCCAATGGAGTCCGACAGGCTTGCGAAGCGCCTGCGACTCGCCGGTGATTATCCGTTGAATGGCTCGCCTCAGAAATACGGTGTGCAAAACGTTCCTGCGGGATTTGGTTTGATGTTTGGCGCGGGCGCGCTTTCAGGACTGCTGGGCATCGGTTCTGGAGCCGTCAAAGTCATCGCCATGGACCGCGCGATGAAGATTCCGTTCAAAGTGTCCACCACCACCAGCAACTTCATGATCGGCGTAACTGCCGCAGCCAGCGCGGGCGTCTACCTGAGCCGCGGATACATCGACCCGCGCGTGGCAATGCCGGTGATGCTCGGAGTGCTGGGAGGCGCCTTTCTCGGCACCAAGGTGCTGGTGCATGCGCGTGTGAAAACACTGCGGTTGGTCTTTGGAAGCGTGATTCTGCTGCTGGCGATTGAAATGATCATGAACGGCATTCTGGGAAAGGTCTAGCGGACATGGATGACCGGCATCTGGAAAATATTATTGGAAACTTGCTGCGCGCCGGCGTCCTGTTGGCGGCCGCGACTGTTCTGGCAGGCGGCGTGCTCTACCTTTTCCAGCATCATGCCGAGATGGCCAGCTATCACACATTCGAGATTGAAGGCGCGAACGTAACCACGCTCGGCGGGATTGTACGTTCCGCGGCCCATCTGCAAAGCGAAGGCCTGATCCAATTCGGACTGCTGCTGCTGATTGCTACACCGGTCGCGCGCGTGGCCATGGCAGTTGCAGGTTTTTACCTTGAGCGGGACCACCTGTACGTGGGGGTGAGCCTCATTGTGCTCGCGGTCCTTTTGTTCAGCCTGCTGCGCGCAACCTAGGCTGGGCTGCCGCACCGGTGACAAGCCGCGCTACGCCAGGTCGCCGCCTTTGCCGATGTCCATGGAAGATGCGATCGGATTGCGCTCGTCGATGTACTCCTCGATGACCTTGCTGAGGATGCCTTTGGCCTGCAGAATGAACTCGACGGCATCGCGACCGGCGCCGTAGCCGCCGGGGTTGGGCGTGACGTAGTGAGCCTCGGCCT
>JAJXXG010000755.1 GCA_021781255.1 Acidobacteriota bacterium | reverse complement strand
GGCTATCCTTGGGTGCAATACCCTCGTCTATCAGTGAGGCGAGGCTTGCGGAGGTTGGGATGATTTTGCACCATGGAAGGTTGGCCTTGGGACTTGTTTTGAGCCTCGGGATTGGGATGTGCAGTCTGCTCGCAGCCCAAGTCCCCGGGAACCCAGAGTCGCGTTCCGCGGCGCAAGCTCCGGCCGCCGTCGCTCCCGCCAACGCCCAGGCCGCGCCCACGGCAGCTGTGGCGCAAGCCGCACCAGCAACGATGAAAACCTACATCGTACCGGCAGGCACGCGAGTGCTGCTCCAACTGCGCAGCGGTATCAACACACGCAGCGCAAAGCCCGGTGATGGCGTCTACCTGGTATCTACGTTTCCCGTGGTTGTAGGAAACCGCGTCATGATTCCGGCTGGGGTCTATGTGCAGGGTATTGTGGATCGTGTGGTTCGCGCAGGCCGCGTCCGCGGCAAAGCGCAGCTTGACATGCATTTCACCTCCATCATTTTTCCCAATGGCTCGGTGGTGGAGATTCCCGGCATGGTCAACAGCTTGCCCGGAGCCAATAAGCAGGGTGTAAAGAATGATGGAGAGGGAACCATCGAGCAGCAGGCCGACAAAGGCCGGAATGCAGGCGAAGTGGCCAAAATTGGCGTTCCGACTGGAGCGACCATCGGCTCCATCGGGGGACTTGAGTCCGGTCATCCATTAGCCGGAGGCATAGCTGGCGTTGGCGCCGGACTGGCGGCGGCGGGCCTGGTTTCGCTCTTCACCCGCGGCGCAGATGTAAACATTGAGAGCGGCACGCAGGTAGAGATGCTGCTGCAGAGGCCCTTATTGCTGCAGGAAGAGAACCTTACCGCAGCCGGGGCGCCGGGCAGTATGCCTTCGCTGGTTCCGGCGGCCGACCAGCCACGACCGATTGACAAGCCCAACCGCGCTCACATTCTTTGCCCACCTGGGGGACTCGGTTGCCAGTAAGGTCCGGCTGAGTGAATAATCAGAATAGAAATGTCAACGCCGTCCCAAGATCATCTCCCATCGCAACCTGGAATTGAGGTCGAAACCGGCCGTCATGTGCAGTCGCCCTCCTCCGTCGCCACTGGTCCATTAAAGACAGGGGGTATGCTGCTTTGGTTGCGCGACCTGGTGGTTTCCGCTGCGGTATCCGTGCTGATCATCACCTTCCTCTATCAGCCTGTGCGCGTGGAAGGCACCAGTATGCTGCCGCGTCTTGAGGACCACGATCGGCTGTTTATCAACAAATTTGTTTACCAGTTCACTTCTATCCAGCGCGGCGACGTAGTGGTTTTCCACTATCCCCTCGACCCGGCAAAGAGCTACATCAAGCGTGTGATTGCGCTGCCGGGCGACCGGCTTTGGATTGATCACGGCCAGGTTTGGGTCAACGGCAAGCCGCTGCGGGAGAATTATGTTCCCGGAAAATACCGCGACAATCGTTCCATGGCCGAGACGGTTGTGCCCGGTGGCGACTACTTCATGATGGGCGACCACCGCTCTATCTCCTCTGATAGCCGTGACTTCGGGCCAGTGGAACGCAACCTGATCTATGGCAAGGCGGTCTTTGTCTATTGGCCAGCTAAGGATGCTGGCGCGGTGCGATAGAGCTCCCGATTTCCTCGCAGAGCTTTCTGCGCTAAAACCTGCTAGAATCGATTGAATCCACTCCTCGGAGAGGCAATGCAGGCGATCCTTGCGCTCGAAGACGGGCGCATCTTCCGTGGCCAAGGCTATGGCGCACCCAGCGAATGCCTGGGCGAAGTTGTTTTTAATACTTCCCTTACCGGTTATCAGGAAATCGCAACTGATCCTTCCTATGCCGGACAGATCGTAGTTCTTACCAATCCCCAGATTGGCAACTACGGGACTAACCATGCAGACAACGAGGCCGCCAGACCCTTTATCGAGGGTTTGATCGTCCGCGAATTTTCGCATGTCAGCTCAAACTGGCGCTCGGAGCAGGTGACCGACGAGTACATGGAACGCTATTCCGTTCCTGTGCTGGCCGAGATCGATACTCGCGCACTGGTTCGACACCTGCGTACCCACGGCGTGATGCGCGGGGTAATTTCCACGTCCGAAAGCAATGCAGAGGTGCTTGTCCAGAAGGCCAGGAGCATCCGCAAGATGGACGGGACCGATCTGGCTCGCGTGGTTTCAACCAAGACTATTTACCAGTTTGATTCCAGCGACAGTCGCAACCAGTCTAATGACCCGCTTCTGCCTCCCGCTGCAGACAAACCTCTGCTGCACGTGGTGGCATACGACTTCGGCATCAAGCAGAACATTCTGCGCATGCTCACGCGCGAGGGTTGCCGTGTGACAGTGGTTCCGGCGGAGACACCGGCGGAAGATGTTCTCGCCATGAATGCGGACGGCGTCTTCCTCTCGAACGGCCCGGGGGATCCCGAGCCAGTGGAGTATGCGGTTCAGGCCATTCGCAAGATGATGGGCCGGGTGCCGATCTTCGGAATCTGTCTTGGCCATCAACTCACTGGTTTGGCATTGGGCGGGCGCACCTACAAGCTCAAGTTCGGCCATCACGGCGGCAACCACCCGGTCCGCAACAACCGCACCGGCAAGGTTGAGATCACGGCGCACAACCACAACTTCGCCGTCGATCCCGACTCAATCAACGCCAACGAGGTGGAACTGACGCACGTGGATCTGAACGACCAGACGCTCGAAGGTCTGCGCCACAAGACGCTCCCGCTGTTCAGTGTGCAGTACCACCCAGAAGCTGCCCCCGGCCCGCATGATTCTCATTACTTGTTCCGCGACTTCCGCAACCTGATGGAGGAGTGGAAGGGATGAACATTCAACCTCCGTCAGGTGGCAAGCTTTCTTGGCAGGAGTTGTTGTCCGCGGACGAAATCCGCGCTTGGGTCAATGAGCAGAGGAAGCCGTCTCGTCTGAAGACTGAATATTCTTGCGCCGGCGTGTATCGCTTTGTCTTTCCTGAATCGAAAGACGAGAACGGACGCCACACGCCTTTTTATGTTGGAGAGGCGGGAAATATCCATACAAGGCTCTCATATCACTTCAGGCGAAAATCTGCAGTCGTCAGGAGGGACAACAACGGTGTGCCACTCCTGCGAACAGGATGGCGACTGAATGGAAGAATCCTAAATTCGCAAGGAGCTTTTACTCTCGAATTTCTTCAGATCGAAGGGTCTTTAGATTTCTGTGGGATTGCCCTCAGTCAAGGCGGGTTTAATAGCCCGTATTTTCGCAGGCTTCTTGAAAACTGGGCGCTTTTGTGCTCGATTCCGGGGTACAATCCACGCCCACTGAACGTTGGCCTTATCCAGCAGGCCAGAGATTTGCGCAGCCTAATCGAAGGCTTCCGAAAACGAAGCCAAGAAAATCAGACCCCTGGAAGTTCCTATCTTGACCCAATGGTGGAGATGCAAAAGCTGCAGGAGAAATCGCTTTGAAAGGGCGCGGCTTCAGCCGCGCCACCAAGTCAAAGAGAAGGTTGGGGCTTTAGCCCCCGAGGGAATGCATGATACCGAAGCGAGAAATTGCCACGAGAAACGGGCAAACTTACTTCGTAACCTCGAATACCGTAGAGCGCAAGCCGTTCTTCCGGCATGAGCGGTGGGCCAGGCTGTTTGTCGATACGCTCTATGGCTACCGACCAGAGCGCTATTTCCTTCACGGGTTTGTGGTGATGCCTGATCACTTCCATATGCTTATTACACCGAGAGCGAGTCTCGAATTAGCAATTCAATGCGTGAAGGGCGGATTCTCGTTTCGAGCGAAACGGGAGTTTGATTGGGCTGGAAACGTGTGGGTGGCGGGATTTGCAGACCATCGTATTCGCAATAAAGAGGATTACGAGACGCATCTTGCATACATGGCAAACAATCCGGTCAGGGCGAGGTTAGTGGATCGTCCGGAGCAATACGCTTATAGCTCTGTGAGTAGTGCCCTCGAAGAGGATATACTCGCTCGGGGCGTTAAGGCCCCAGACTATTTA
>JAJXXG010001217.1 GCA_021781255.1 Acidobacteriota bacterium | reverse complement strand
CATTCTGCCCGTGGTGTCCGGTTCCAGAAGCAGGCCGCGGTCGGCATGCGTAATCGCGATCGCATGATCGAGCATGGTGCTTAAAACGGAGTCGAGAGGGAGCTGCGAATGCAGCAGCGACGTAGCTTGCAGGAGAAGATTCAACCTGCTCAATCCCGAACCGGAAGCAGATCCAACGACGTCGGCAATGGTGCCGATGTGCGCAAGCAAGTCGGCTACAGATTCACGATCTTGACCGGAGGACGCTGAAAAGCGATGGAAGACAATCCGGTAGCAGCCGTCGATACCAAAGGTGATGGTATCGCCGTGTTCCAGCAGTTTCTGCTCCACCTTGACACCGTTTACGAAAAGGCCGTAGCGGTTGCCACAGTCTTCGATTCGGTGGCCGTCTTCGCCGGTAACAATGACGGCGCAGCGGCGCGAGATACGTCCGTCTGGCAGTTGGAGGTTGTTGTCGCCGGCTCCGCCGCGGCCAATCAGAAAGGGAGAATGGGTCAAGGGAACACGCTGGCGTGTCTGATCCGGAGCGATCACCTCGAGAACTGATTCCGATTGTGGGGAAAGGCCGTCCATGGCAACAAGTGGGCTAATCATAGCACCAGTTGCATTTAAGACCGAGGCGAAAGAACGGTCCGCCTGCGCAATTCCGCGTCGAGTGGATGAGAACACGCTTTTGTAAGTCCGGTGCAGGGATTCCTCACCATTTGAAGCCGAACCCACCCCATGGCGTCGTGTTGACTGCCGTATACAGAACAGGATCCTCGGCGCAGATGCCTGCAGGCTCAGGCTTGAATCAGATGGATGAAACGCCTCACTACTACATCTTTTCTTAAGATCGTCGCGGCACCTTTGGGGCTTGCCTGGCAAGGGCTGGATCTCAGGAAGGCTTGCCTCCGGAATGCGAATGCAGCAAAGTCAAATCATTTTCCAGAGTCACCGTGTCGAACCCTGTGGGGCATGTAGCATTCTCTGCTACCCAGTCGGTGCTAAGGACAGCATAGACTTCCTCCGCATAGCGTTCGAAGAACTCCCAACTCATCGTCTTCAGCCGGCCCCAGGACACGGCATAGAGCGATTGCTCATCGTATCCAACCACAGCGACGCAATGCCCTTGATTGGGATTCGGAATCGTGGCGTCGGCGGTCGCCGACGCAGGAATTTCCCACGGAATGTCTGGCCAGCCTTTCGGATCACCGGCACAGGCAAACGCCGGAAGGTCGAGTCCGACATAGCCGCTGCCGAAGAGATGAATGATGCAGCGCAGATCAGTAGTATTTGCCTTGCTTCCGCTGACGAACGAATGGATTTGGTGACCGCCTATCCCCTGCTTGCGCCAGTATCGCAGCGCATCCAGCATGGAAACGCACTCCAGGAGGCGATCCCCGGTGAGCTGTGCATGGGCACGAATGATGTCGGCGTCGGTCAGAAAGATGCCGTGCAGATTAGCTGCCGTCCAATGATGAATCATGTGTCCCGCTGCGGCAGAGGTGCAGCAGTTGAAGCGGTCATTGGCCAGCATCGGCCACGCGGGTGTTGATTCCAGCATCTCCCGAACCGGGGGAACGGGCAGCGTGAACACGTTCACATAGTTTCTGAGGTGAAGCGTTCTCGGATCTGATTGGGACCGAACTCTACCGAGCAGCATTCCGCCTCCTGTGGGTAGAAGGATGTTTGAGATTCATCCGCTGCAGCATGCGATGATAGCGCGGATCGTCATGCAAGTGCCGTAGACTTGGAAACACCGCAATATAGGAAAGCAAAATATCTCGGCTCTCGGCGGCTCTCTCAAGCCAGGTAAACGCCAGATCCTTCTCGCCCACCGATGCGGCTGCTACGGCGATGGCGACAGGAAGAGCCGTGCCGTTGTTCTCATATTCGAGGAGCTGGTTCAGCACCAGACGACCCTTCTCCAGATCTCCGTTTTGCACGTGAGCATCGGCGAGCCAACCCATCAGTACCGGCATGCGGCTCTTCGCGATGCCTTCTTCGAACGTATGCACAGCCTCCTGGAGGCGGCCGCTTTGAGCCTGCGCAATGCCCAACGCGTAATAGAGCTCGAAATAATGCGGCGAAGCTTCCAGGGCGCTTTGCGCCAGCAGAATGCTGGTATCGTGGTCCCCCAGGTAGGCGCGGAGAATGGCTTCTTCAGCGTGAAGCGGTGCAGACAGCGGGTCGTAGCTGATCCCGATGCGGACCTGCTCCAGCGCTTCCTCCAGCAGACCGTGAATGAGGAGATAGGTAACGTAAATGTAGTAGGAATCGCCGCGCTGCGGCCGCAGTTCGATTGCCTTTACCAGGTGTTGGCGGGCATCCTCCCAGTTCCAGTCGTAAAACTGCAGTACCGACGCGAGAGCGATGTGCCCCTCGGGCAGGTTGGGGTCAAGACGAATGGCTTTCAGCGCTGATGAGCGCGCCAGGCCCCATGCTTCATGCGGCGGCATCAGGCCCAGACTGCCTTGCAGGCAGTAGTAGTCGGCCAAACCGGCATGCGCTGCCGCGGAACTTTCATCGAGTTGCAGCGCCTGCTCAAAGTAGCGGCCTGCGTGTTGAATATCCTCGATCGTCTTGCGGTTCCAGTGGTAGCGCCCCTTCAGATAAGCCTCGTAGGCTTCGGTGCGCATTGGCGTTACTGGCTCTGGGGCAGAGAGGCTCATATGTTGACCAACGGTGTCGCTCAGCGCAGAGACCACAGAAGCAGCGATCTCGTCCTGCAGTTCAAAGACATCCGCTATTTCCCGGTCAAGACGAGGAGAGGACCAGAGATGAAAACCTGTACCGGCATCCACAAGCTGCATGTTGACGCGGACGCGTGATCCCGAACGCCGCACGCTTCCTTCCAGCAGAACCTGGGCATGCAGAGCCTCGCCAATTTCACGGATGTCTTTCGTCGTTCCCTTGAAGGCAAACGCAGAGGTGCGGGAAACTACTCTCAGTCCCTTGATCGTCCCCAGCGCTGCGATCAGTTCTTCCGTGAGTCCATCACTGAAGTATTCGCTATCTGGTTCCGAACTAAGATTCCGCATCGGCAGCACGGCGATGGAAACTCCTGCTTCATGAGTTCGTGCGAAAGTCTCCGCGCGAGCCGAACTGCCGTGTATGGAGGAGAGCAAATCTGACGGCACGGCGTGTGTGCGCAGCTGCGAAGAACTCCCGGCAGTCGGCGCGTCAGCATGCATGGAAACAGCGTCAGCGGCGTCCGGTATCGCCTCATCGCTGAGGAGTTGCTCGAGCTCGGCAGCGGAGCTGTGGCGCGCATGCGGCTGCACCCGCAAACAACGCTCTACGGCCTTCATCAGAGAATGCGGCAGATTTGGGCGGATTTCATGCAGGGGAATGTAGTCTCCACGGGCTATCGCAGCGCAAATGGCCGATGCTGTCGGATGCCGGAACGGCGGATGCCCCACGGCCATTTCGTAGAGAACCGCCCCGAGAGCCCAGATGTCTGCGCGATGGTCGACCGGATTCCCGTCGAGTTGTTCCGGCGGCATGTACGCCAAGGTTCCCATCACCTGGCGAGACAGCGTCAATTGAGTTTCATCAGCGATTCGAGACAGGCCAAAGTCGAGAATTTTAACGCCGCCGTTTTGAACGATAAATACATTACCGGGTTTGATGTCTCGATGCACGACGCCGGACATATGCGCGGCGTGGAGGCCGGCAGCGACCTGGCGACCAATTTCCATGATTCTTCGGTGCTCGAGTGCTCCGCTCCTGGCCAGCAGTTCGGCGAGCGTCTGACCGCGGTAGCAAGCCATCACCAGCAGCAGTGCCCCTTCCGGCGTCTCCTCGGCCGTATAAATGGTGCAGAGATTGGGATGATCCAGAGCCGATGCCGCACGTGCTTCTCTGAGGAAGCGCGCGCGCATCTCGGCGTTTTCCGATATCAGGTTCTGCAGCAGCTTAATAGCCACGGTACGGCCCAGCCGCAGATCTTCAGCCTCAAAGACGATACCCATTCCTCCTTCGCCAAGCTTGCGGACAACACGATAATGGAG
>JAJXXG010000812.1 GCA_021781255.1 Acidobacteriota bacterium | reverse complement strand
GAATCCCGCGGGCGAGGGGCCGCAGATGGCCGAGCTGGCGTTTCCGATGACGACCGCAACGAAGACGGCGAATGATGCGGCGCCGGCGCCGGCGCCGGCTATGCCTGTCTACACGAAGTTCACCAGCCAGGATGAGCTGGGGCATTTCCTGCTGGTGCATTACAAGATCAAGACGCCTTACCAAATAACGAGCTGCGATACCTGCCACCGATGAGCGAAAGAATGAGTGGGCGAGAGACGAAACTGACCGCGAATGATGCGGCGTACAAGACGGGGAATGCCGTGGACAACGACGCGAACAAGGCCAGCCAGAGCAGGGCCGCCAAGGGAACCGAAGAGTCGACGCCGACGCTGACGCTGACGCTGGCGCAGGTGCGCGAAGAACTGAAAGGCGCGCGCGGTAAAAAATTCTGGCGTTCGCTGGACGAGCTGGCGAACACCGAGGAATTTCAGCATGCTGTGGAGCGTGAGTTTCCGGAGGCGGCGCAGGAGTGGGTGGACCCGGTTTCGCGGCGCGGGTTCCTGAAGCTGATGGGCGCCTCGATGGCGCTCGCGGGCCTGGCAGGCTGCACGAAGCAGCCGGATGAAACAATCTATCCCTACGTGAAGGCTCCCGAGGACCTGGTGCTGGGCAAGCCGATGTACTTTGCCACAGCGCATCCTTTTCCAACGGGCGCAGTGCCGCTGCTGATGAAGAGCGACGAGTTTCGGCCCATCAAGGTGGATGGCAACCCGGAGCACGCCTATACGAAGGGCGGGTCGGATCCGCTGAGCCAGGGCACGCTGCTGGGGATGTATGACCCGGACCGGTCACAGCATGTGCTTTATCGCGGAGAGAATCGCGAGTGGGCCGAGTTTGTGGAGGAGTTTCGCGCCAAAGTGGCGGAAACCAAGGATGGCTCGGGCATTTACTTCCTGAGCGCGGCGATTACATCGCCAACGCTGGCTCTGCAGTGGAAGGCTTTGCAGGCGGCATGGCCCAAGGCGAAGCTGGTGCAGTATGAGCCGGCACTTGCGGGCACCTGGCTGGAGCGCGGCGAGAACGTGCAGTATGACCTGACAGGCGCGGATGTGATTCTCTCGCTCGATGCGGACTTTATTTCGGGAGCGGCGTATCCGGGCTTCCATAAGCTGGTGAGGGACTATGCAAACCGGCGCAAGACGCCGGAAGCGGGCATGAACCGGCTCTATGCGGTGGAGAGCTCGACGACGACCACGGGCATGAAAGCTGAGCACCGGCTGGGCCTGAGGGCGAGCGAAGTGCCGGCGTTCGCGGCAGAGTTGGCAAAGGCCGTGGGTGTGGCAGACGTCGAAGCTCCGGCTTATGAGTGGACGGCCGAACAGAAGGCGTTTCTGGCTGCCGCAGCGAAGGATCTGAAGGCGAACGCGGGCAAGTGCGCTGTGATTCCGGGGCTCTATCAGGATGCGAGTGTGTTCGCGTTGGCGCAGGCGATGAATGGTGCGCTGGGCAACGTGGGCAAAACTGTTCTGGTGTCGAGCGAGCCGTCGATTCCGATTCCGAGTGATCAACTTGGTGACATGAAGGCGCTGGTGGCGGACCTGAACGCAGGCAAGGTGGACTGGCTGGTGATTCTGGACTCCAATCCGATCTATTCGGCGCCCGCTGATTTGGATTTTCCTTCCGCTTTCAACAAGGCGAATATTGTGGCTCACCTGGGCTCGCACAAAGACGAGACGGCGCAGATTTCGCACTGGCACATCAACTCGGCGCACTACATGGAGTCGTGGTCGGATGCTCGGGCATATGACGGCACAGTATCGATTGTGCAGCCAATGATTGATCCGCTTTACGGCGGGCACACGGCGCATGATGTGCTGCAGACGTTGCTGGACGACCCGATGAAGAGCGCGTACACGGCGGTGCGCGAGACCTGGAAGCCGGTGCTGAGCAAGCAGCCGGGCGGGGACTTTGAGTTTGCCTGGCGGAAGGCGCTGCACGACGGCTGGATTGAAGGCACGGCGTACGAGACGAAGGCAGCACCGAAGATTTCAATTCCCAAGGTGCCTGCCCCGACGCCGAAGAGTGAGCTGGAGATTATCTTCCGGCCGGACCCGAATATTTATGACGGGCGGTTCTCGAATGTGGGCTGGCTGCAGGAGCTGCCAAAGCCAGTGACGAACCTGAGCTGGGATAACGCGGCGATTGTGTCTGGCGCGACGCTTACCAGGCTGGGCGTGGTGGAAGAGGACATAGTGGAGCTGAGCGTGGGCAATAGCCGCGTGAAGGCCCCGATTATGGTTGCGCCGGGTCATCCGGATAATTCGGTGACTGTGTATCTGGGTTACGGGCGCGAGTTTGCGGGACGCGCGGGTTCGGGAGCGGGATTCGACGGTTATCTAATCCGCAATACGTGGGCGCCGTTCTATGTTACGGGCAGCATCAAGAAGATGCCGGGCAAGTGGGGCCTTGCGATTACGAAGAGCCACTATCAGGATCATCGCGGAGCGCGGTTTGGCGAGCAGGGGAGTGGCAACAACTCGCTGGAAGCCGACGAGGCGCTTGGTCCGCGCGGAATCATCCGCTACGCGACACTGGAGGAGTTCAAGAAGAACCCGAACTTTGCGCACGAGGGCGAGGGCCGCGACACGCCTCCGATGGACGAGTCTCTGTTCGCAAACTGGCAATACCCTGAGAACAAATGGGGCATGTCAATCGACATGAACAGCTGCACAGGCTGCAATGCGTGCATTGTGAGCTGCTATGCAGAGAACAATATTGCCGTGGTGGGCAAGCAGCAGGTGCGCATCGGGCGGGATATGCAGTGGATCCGCATTGACACGTACTTTGAAGGCGATCTATCCGCGCCGCGGGCGCACTTCCAGCCGATGCCGTGCCAGCAGTGCGAGAACGCGCCGTGCGAGCAGGTTTGCCCGGTGGGAGCGACCGTGCACTCAGATGAAGGCCTGAACATTATGGTCTACAACCGTTGCGTGGGTACGCGCTACTGCTCAAACAACTGCCCGTATAAGGTGCGGCGATTCAACTTCCTTCTCTTCAGCGACTACGAGACGGCGAGCCTGAAATTGATGCGCAATCCGGATGTTACAGTGCGGTCTCGCGGCGTGATGGAGAAGTGCAGCTACTGCGTGCAGCGGATATCGTACGCGAAGATCAGCGCCGACAAGGAAAACCGGCCGGTACGCGACGGCGAGATTATGACCGCATGCCAGCAGGCGTGTCCGGCAAAGGCAATTGTCTTTGGCAACCTGAACGACAAGACGAGCAAGGTGGCAGCACTAAGGGACAAGGAGCGGACTTATCAGGTTCTGGCGGACCTGAACACGCGGCCGCGTACGACGTACATTGCGGAAGTTCTAAACACCAATCCCGAACTGGAAGAGATGCCGGTGGAGATAAATCCGGCGAAGGGTTGAGCTGACGATGGCGACCAGTGAAGTGAAACCGAAACTCCCGGGTGCGGATCCTGCGACCGGGGAATTCAAGGTCATCGGCGACGCGCAGACGTTCCGGTCGGTGACTGAGAAGATCACGAAGATTGTGCTAACGCCTCATACCCCGCTGGGGTGGTTCATCTACTTTGCAGTAGGCGGCGCGGGCGCCACGATGCTGCTAGTGGCGGTGACGTGGCTGTTTCTCAAGGGCGTGGGAATCTGGGCCATTACGCAACCTGTGGCCTGGGGCTTTGCCATCATCAACTTTGTGTGGTGGATTGGCATTGGCCACGCGGGCACGCTCATCTCCGCCATTCTGCTGCTGTTCAAGCAGACCTGGCGAAATTCGATTAACCGGTTTGCCGAAGCGATGACGATTTTCGCAGTCATCTGCGCAGGTCTTTTCCCGCTAATTCACGTAGGCCGTCCCTGGCTTGGGTACTGGTTGCTGCCTCTGCCTTTGACTATGAATGTGTGGCCGCAGTTCCGTTCGCCGCTGCTGTGGGATTTCTTCGCGGTTTCGACATACGCGACCATCTCCGTGGTGTTCTGGTACATCGGCATGGTGCCGGATTTTGGCACGATGCGCGA
>JAJXXG010001056.1 GCA_021781255.1 Acidobacteriota bacterium | reverse complement strand
GGCGGCGCCGGGGCAGTCCGCCATGCCACCCGCCCAGTAAAGCCCGTTGTGCGTAATTGGAGTGATGGTGATGGCCCGGCCTGAGCCGGGCCATCGCTTTTGATGCGGTTCGATCGGCGCCTGAAGGTTATCGAGCGGCCGTTCCATCGCAGGCGCAGCCCTACCGCGCCGCCACGCGATCCAGCAGATCGAAAAACTCCGGGAAGCTGATGGCCGCCGACTCCGCGCCCTGGATCAGGGTTTCGCCTTCGGCGCGCAGCGCCGCCACGCTGAAGGCCATGGCGATGCGATGGTCGCCGCCGGCGTCAATGGTTGCCCCGTGAAGCGCCTGGCCGCCGGGAACATCCAGACCGTCGTCAAACTCCTCGACCTCGGCCCCCATGGCGCGCAGATTCTTGGCTACCAGCGCGATGCGGTCGGACTCCTTGACGCGCAACTCGCGCGCGCCGCGAATGCGGATACCGCCGCTCGTATAGGGCGCGATGGCGGCCAGAACCGGCAGTTCGTCTATCAACTGGGCGGCCAGCAGGCCGGAGATCTCTGTCGAACCCAAACCCTGGGCCGGCGCGGAGATCTGCACCGTGCCCACCAGCTCCGCCTGTTTTTCTTCAAGGTTCAGCACGGAGATATGCGCGCCCAGCGCCATCAGCACATCGAGCAGCGAGGCTCGGGTGGGATTGAGTCCGAGAGCGTCCACCACCAGGCTGGAGCCGGGAAAAAGAATTGCCGCGCACAGAAAAAAAGCCGCCGAAGAGAGATCGCCGGGCACGGCGGCCTCGATGGCGTGCAGCGGCTGCGGCCCGCTGATAGCCACGCACTCCGCGGTGCGGGTGAGCGTGGCGCCAAAGGCGCGCAGCGCGAGTTCGGTATGGTCGCGCGTGCGCAGCGCCTCGCGCACCGTGGTCATGCCGATGGTCTGGAGCCCCGCCAGCAGAACGCAGCTTTTCACCTGGGCGCTGGGAACCGGGGTGGTGTAGTCGATGGCCTTGAGCGGTCCGCCGTTGATGCTGAGCGGCGCGTGGCCTTCGGTCAGCGTGAGGCGCGCTCCCATCGCTGCCAGCGGTTTGCGAATGCGCTCCATCGGCCGGCGCGAGAGCGACTCATCGCCGATGAGGGTGAAGTGGCCCGTCTGCGGCGCCAGCAGGCCGGAGATCATGCGCATCGTGGAACCGGAATTGCCGCAGTCCAGAGGGTGATCGGCCGGCTCGACATGGCCGGCCACGCCGGTGATCTCCACCGAGTCCGCGCCGGTGCGCTTCACGTTCGCGCCGAGCGCGGCCATGCAGCTCAGCGTGGAAGCGCAGTCCGCGCCCGTGGAAAAATTCGTGAAGCGCGATGTGCCCTGGGCAAACGCGCTTAACATGGCATAGCGATGACTGATGGATTTGTCGCCGGGTAGACGCAAACTGCCCAGGATATTGCGGGCGGGGCGGATGATTCGTTCCTGAGCGGCTGTGAACAAGTAGGCTCCCAAGGCAGCGTCGCTGCCAGCTTAGAGTTTGTATTTACTTTTTGCAAGGCCAGGCAATCCCGGCGCTCGTCTCTTCACAATCGGCGATGGCGGGGCGCAAATTGCTACGGATATGAGTTTAACGGATCATGCCGTCGGCTCGATGTGCGCCGCCAAGCTGCCGCGGCTCAACGCCTCGTGGGTGAGCTTCACGCCGCCGATAGCTTCGGGATGCTTCAACCCGGGCCTTGCGTCAGCGCACGCGCAGCACAATGATCGTCTCGTCATCGAATCGGTCTTTACTGCCCTGGAAGCGCGCCACATCGGCCAGAATGGCGTCGGCAATCTCGATGGCGGGCAGATCGCGGCTGGCGCAGAGCAGGTTCGCAAGCCGGTCCTGGCCGTACATCTCTTCTTTTTCGTTCTCCGCATCGAGAATGCCGTCGGAGACAAAGACGATGGCGTCGCCAGGCTGCGTGGCCACACTCAGCTCTTCGTAGCTCACATCCGGAAACATGCCGAGGGGAAAGCCTTCGGCCTTCACCGCGACCGACTGTCCGGCGCGGCAGAAGACCGGCTGCACCGCGCCGGAGTTTGCCACCTGGAGGGTGTGGTTTTCGTCGTTCCACAAGGCAAAGAGCATGGTGACGTACTGCGATTCGAGCTTGCGCTCCTGCAGCGCGTCGTTGAGCAGGCGGAGCATCTCCGCCGGGCCCGGCTCCTGCGCGGCGGCGGCGCGCATGATACCGCTGACCAGCGCGGCAAAAAGCGCGGCCGGCGCGGCCTTGCCGCTCACGTCGCCCAGCACGATGGCGGTGCGGTTATGCCCGTATTCGAGAAAATCGTAAAGGTCGCCGCCGATGGAGCGCGCCGGCAGAAAGCGTACCGCCATCTCCGCATGCGGGTGCGACGGCGCCGCGGGCGGCAGCAGGCGGAGCTGCACCTCGCGCGCCATGGCGATGTCCCGTTCCAGTTGCCGCTCCTGGCGGCGCACGGCCTGATACAGGCGCGCATTTTCTATGGCGATGGCGATCTGCGACGCCAGCGTGGTCAACATGCGCTCGTGCTCTTCGTTGAAGAAGGCCGGCCGCGAGTGTTCGAGATCGAGCACGCCGATGACGCGTCCCTTGTAAAAAAGGGGCACAATCAGTTCCGAGCGGGTTTCGGCGTTCATCGGAATGTAGCGGGGATCCTGGCTCACGTCGGGCACGTTGAGGGGCCGCCACTCCCGCACCGCCGCGCCCACCAGGCCGCTGCTGGTGGGAATGCGCCGCATGGGCGCATGCGAGTAGCCGAAGCGCCAGGCATAGCGCGTGATCAGTTGCTCGCCCTTCTCGTCCAGCAGCATGATCGAGAACATCTGGTAGTCGATGAGCCGGCGCAGCAGTTGCCCGACCTTTTCCAGCAGCGGATTCAGGTCAAGAATTGATGCCAGCTCCACCGCGATCTCGTTGAGCACTTCCAGGGTTTTGGCCTGACGGGACACGCGGGCATACAAGCGCGCGTTCTCGATCGACTGCGCAATGCGCGAGGCCGTCATGGTGAGGACGTTGAGGTGCTCCTCGCGGAAGTAGTCCGGCTGCTCGCTCTCCATGTCCATCACGCCGATCAAACGGTTTTTAGCCACCAGGGGCACGGCCAGTTCGGAGCGTACTTCGGGGTTGGCGTCGATGTAGTAATCGGCCTTGGCAACGTCGTTCAGCAGGATGGGCTGCCGGGTAAGCGCGACCTGGCCCACCACACCTTTGCCCAGGGGAACGCGCGTGCGTTCCACCGCCGGCGTGTGGCCGATCTGGAATCTCATGCGCAGTTCGCGGGGGCGGTCGTTCATCAGGAAGATGGCGAAGATCCGGTAAGGGATGACGGTGCGCACCAGCTCGGCCGTGCGTCCCAGAAGCGTTTGCAGGTCGAGCGTGGTGTTGAGCGCGTCCGTCAGGCGCATGAAATAAGCCATGTCGGCCGGCTCGATGCGGACATTGGCGGGGTCGAGACGCGCAGGCGCCGCGGGGCGATAATCGCCCTCGAATTCGTGGCCCGCGGATGAGGATGGTGGCGTCTTGCTCATAGAGTGTCGAAGGGAATCATACCGCAGAGAGGCAGTTGACTGTGCTCTGCCGCGGGCAGGTCGGGAGCCGGCTTGAACACCGGCTATCGCGTGCGAAGATCCGGTCTCAGTCGGATCCCAGCTCCCGCAGGATCGCGACCGAGGCCGAGCAGCCGATGCGGTTGGCGCCGGCTTCCAGCAGGGCGCGCAGTTGGGCCAGGTTGCGGATACCGCCCGAGGCCTTGATGCCGCATCGCGCGCCCGAGATCCCGCGCAGCAGGGCTACATCCGCCGGGGTTGCGCCGCCGGTGGCCGAGCCGGTTGAGGTCTTGATGAAGTCTGCGCCGGCCTGGATGGAGATTTCGGCGGCGCGCAGCTTCTCTTCCATGGTCAGCAGAGAGGTTTCCAGAGTCACCTTCAGCACGGCGCCGTGATGGTGGGCAGCCACGGCCACGGTGTGCACGGTGCGCTGCACCGCGGCATGGTTGCCGCTTTTCAGCAGACCGATGGGCA
>JAJXXG010000796.1 GCA_021781255.1 Acidobacteriota bacterium | reverse complement strand
ACGTCCATGAAGTCGACACCCATTTCTGGGCCGAGAATGATGACGGCAGGGTGTCTAAGTTCATGTTCCCTGACATCGTCGCGGACGTTGTATTCGACCAAAGCGTCAAGGATTGGGTAGTCCAGGGGCCGGGTGTGATAACGACAGCGTTGGCTCTGACAAACCCGAACGCACCGGACGCAGACATCATCGCGGCACTTCATACCCTCACAACTGTATATCGCTCGAGAATCATCCGCTGACAGGGTCTTGGCCGGGAATGTGCCACTGCAAGGCCCCGGCAGCGTCGCCAAAAAGTATCACTGCCTCGGGCCGCCACCCGAGGCAGTGATCGAACCGCGTCACCCGGCCATTTAGATCCCGTTGTTATTCTGCCGAGGTCATGGGAACCCTTCAGTTCGAGCTGTGAGCCCGGTGAAAACTCCACAACTGCAATAGAGAGTATCGCGTTGTCTGATAGGTGAGGGGACGAGGCCTTACCGTGTTCAATGTCACCTGCCAGTCCGCCGCGCTTCCAAGAAGACAATCAGGTCGGTCGGATCGATGGAATTGTTCTTTCCGAGACGATATGCAGTGAGCTCGCCAGAGTTGATCCAGTCGCAAAGTGTGGCCCGTGTGATTCTGAGCAGATCCATGACCTCGGAGGCACGCATGTAGGTGGTCTTTGTTTTGAGTTGATCGACGATGGGCAGATGCGATGGTACTTCCTGAAGGCACATGGGAGCTAATACCCGCCCAGCACGCGCGACCCCGAATATGTATTTGGGATCCACTAAAGTTTCCGCGAATTCTCAATCTCTCCAACTCTGACAGTCCTACACGCGCAGGTTTATGGTGTCAGCACACGCCCTACGGCTCATGTAGCCACCCGGACGAACGCGAAGGTCTTGTTCACCTGCTCCCTTGTCCTAGGGCTTTTGTCGTCGCTCCCCGCAAGGTAAGCCTGGGTGGTCGCAAGGTCTGAGTGCCGTAACCAGCGCCGAATTGTATCCACCGGTACTCCCGCCTGATGGTGCATCGTCGCGAAGGTCTTCCGGAATCGGTGAAGCCCGATTTGTGCGCACACGGGATGGGTTGCGCAGCACTTGCCAGCCTTGTTGTAGCAGCAACCGCAGTTCATGCCAGCCTTCAAGGCAACCATCTTCACAGTGCGCAAGAAGTGCCCATTGGCCTTACCCTCATCGGACGCGAAGATCAAACGACTATGCGGGTACTTCTGTCGGCGAGCAGTTAAGAGCTCGATCAAGGAGTCCGGTATCGGGATGGCTCCTTCCTCCTTGTCCTTTGGCTTGAACCCAAGATCGAGCTTCTCGGTCACACTAAAGGTCTTGGCCGAGAAGTTCACATCGCGCCAGGTAGCGAACTGAACCTCCTGATCGCGGCCGCCAGTGAAGAGGAAGAACTGGATCAGCTCAGATTCCTCCAGGGTCGCGAATTCGAGAAACTTGTTGATGTCTTCCTGCTGGTACGCAGAAATAGCTTTCTCGGTGTACGTAACCCGGTCTGTCTTCGCGAGTGGCCAGGCTATCTTTTGGTGAAGAAAGAAGATCTTGAGAAAGTTCGAACGGTTCGCAACCGTGCGCGGGGCATTGCCCGTAGCTCTCAGATGATCGTGGTAATTGAGGATGTCGCGGCGAGTGATCTGCTCCATATATTGCTTCGTGCAGGTCGCAGCGAAGGTCTTCAACGTGCGGGAGTAAGCATTGAAAGTCGCCTTTGATCTTGCGCTGGAGATATCACTCAGGTATTCGGCACTGGCTGCCGCGAGATCCGTCTTGCCCTTCTCCTGGACTACGGGGTCAGGAGCAACCAGACCCAAAGCCACAGCCTGCAGCGCATGCTCAACCCGAAGTTGGGCGGTCAAGGCCGCCTGGGGGTCACTGCCGACCGACTCCCACACTCGATTACCACCCTTGAGATAGCGAAGATGGTAAACCCCTTCCGGGTGGTGTCGTGGCTTGCCGTCGACAAGGCCGTACAGGGGCTTGAGCTTGTTGTTTGAGGCGAAGACTGGTTCGAGGTAGGCGCGGCTTCCGTTGGGAAGCTTAACCCTGATTTTCAGGCGGACGGTTGGTGCTGGCATCGCAAATTCTCCTGATCGCTAATACCGATCAGCAGCTGCTTGTACCGAATATCACGTACATCTACAGCAAGGCTAAGCACTCGAAAGTGTAGCCAACAGTGTAGCCAACGCTGTAAGTTATTGATTCTAAATGTGTGGCGGAGAGTGGGGGATTCGAACCCCCGATAGAACTTTTGGTCCTATAACGGTTTAGCAAACCGCCGCCTTCAGCCACTCGGCCAACTCTCCTGCGGGTTCGATCCTGATTATAGCCTGTGCGGCGCTATTCAGAATAGGTGATCCGCCCATATGCCCAGATTTAGCGATACAGTGCAAAGAGCATCGTTTGCCACTCTCTCTTCAGGAGATCGCCGCCATAGACCTCGCGACGAACCCAAATACCGTGCAACAGGCTCGCCGCAGTATCCCTTCCGGAAGCAAGATGCGCCTGCTGCCACTGCTGGGAGCAACCTACTTCATGGTCGCCGGAGGACCGTACGGGCTCGAAGACATCATCGGCAAAGCCGGCTACTGGCGCGCTCTGGTGATGCTCGCGATTATCCCCATGATCTGGAGTCTACCCACCTCGCTGATGGTCGGCGAACTCGCCAGCTCTATCCCCGATGAAGGTGGCTACTACGTCTGGGTGCGGCGCGCTATGGGCAGATTCTGGGGTTTTCAGGAAGCGTGGATGTCCCTCGCCGCAAGCGTGTTTGACATGGCCATCTATCCCTCGATCTTCGTGCTGTATCTCGGACGATTCGCTCCCTCATGGACCGCCGGCTATCGGGGGACGCTCTGGGCGCTGGCCGTCGTGCTCGGCAGCGCGCTGTGGAATCTCTCCGGCGCGCGGGCTGTCGGTCGCTCCTCCGTAGCGCTCTTCTTCTTACTGCTCGCGCCGTTTGTGGTGCTGATCGCAGCCGCTCTATGGACGTGGCACGGACACGGAGCCGGTGCGCTCCTTCAGCCGGTCAGAGCTCCTGATCTTGCTGGAGCGATCTCTGTCACCATGTGGAACTACATGGGCTGGGACAACGCCAGCACGGTTGCACAGGAGGTTCACGACCCGCAACACAACTATCCTCGCGCGATGCTCGGCGCAGCATTATTGGTCGCCGTTACCTACATCCTCCCGCTCGCCGCTGTAGGTCTCGCAGGCCTTGCCGCCGACCAATTCTCAACTGGCGCGTGGACCGACGCAGCACGCACGCTTGTAGGCCCGGCCCTCGGTTTCGCGGTGGTGATCGGGGGAATGATCAACGGTGCGGGCATGTTCAATCCGCTGATGATGAGCTACACCCGCGTTCCATTTGCGATGGCCGAAGATGGCCTTCTGCCCTCCGTTTTCCTTCGGCGAACAAAGCTCGGCGTACCGTGGGTCAGCGTCCTTCTATGCGCCGCCATCTGGGCGCTTGCGTTGCGATTTACCTTCGAACGGCTCATCTCCATCGACCTCGTTCTCTATGGAGCATCGCTCTTATTGGAGTTCGTTGCGCTCGCAGTTCTGCGCCGTCGCGAGCCAACACTCGCTCGTCCATTTCGAGTCCCCGGAGGCATGCCCGGTGTGATCGCCGCCGGCATCGGGCCCGCCCTCTTGATCGCGTTCGCCATGTGGGCAGCGCGCGATGAGCGAGTGCTCGGCCTGAACGCTCTACTCTTCTCCGTGATGGTCGCTCTCTCCGGAGTGGTCGTATACGCCGCAGCCGAATTCATCCGCAAGCGTATTCGCGCCTGAAATAAAAATGGCTCGTATACACAGCGCCTGCTGCGACACACGAGCCATTTTCTCTGGAACTACTTGGCCTGCGACTGCGCCCTCTTCGCTTCAAACGCCTTCTGTGATTTCGCAATAATCTCGCGAGCAACATCGGCGTCTTTCCAACCGCGAACTTCCACGCGCTTGCCTTCAAGATCCTTATAGATGGAGAAGAAGTGCTTGATCTCCCTCAAAAT
>JAJXXG010000694.1 GCA_021781255.1 Acidobacteriota bacterium | reverse complement strand
ATCGGCCACATGGAAGGTAATTATTTTTGCGACGCAGCCACGTTGAAGCAACTGGAAGCGCAGCGCCGCATTGCCTTTCGCTACTCGACCGCCGCTGGAGAAATTACCGCGGAAGCCAATCCAAATGGCTCGCTGCAGAATATAGCCGGCATCTTAAGTGAAGGGCGCAACGTGCTGGGGATGATGCCGCACCCCGACCGTTCCAGCGAGGTGTTGCTGGGGTCGGCGGACGGGCTGCGTATCTTCCAGTCGATGGTGGCAACTTTGGCAGGACAGGATTGAAACAGGAACGGCCGTTCGGCACCCTATGATCGACATTCATCACCACCTGTTGCCCGGGCTCGACGATGGCGCCAGAGATCTGGAAACCTCGCTCGAGATGGCGAAAATTGCCATCAAGGATGGCATTACTCACATTGCGTGCACACCCCACGCGAACAGTGACTATGTCTTTCGGCCGGAAGAAAATGCTGCGCTGTTAGCGGAGTTGCAACAGAAGATCGGCGAGCGGTTGACCCTGGGCCTGGGCTGCGATTTCCATCTGAGCTTCGACAATATTGAGGACGCGTTGACCCACCCGGCAAAATATACGGTCAACGGCAAGAAATATTTATTGGTGGAGTTTCCTGATTTCGGCATTCCGCAAAATATATCTTCCAGCTTTTATGAGATGGCCGTCGCCGGCATGGTTCCTATCCTCACCCATCCGGAGCGCAATCTAACGCTGATGCAAAAGCCGGAAAAACTGGCGGTGTGGCTTCGCATGGGTTGCCTGGTGCAGGTGACCGCAGGCTCTCTTGTCGGTGGATTTGGACGAGGTCCGCAACGCATTGCGCGTGAACTTCTCGATTGGGGATGGGTACACGTCATCGCCACCGACGCCCACAATACAACGTCGCGGCCCCCTGTAATGAGCACGGCCTTCGAGTTTCTCTCGCAGCACTACGGAGAGGAAACTGCGGAGCGCTTGTGTGTGCAAAATCCAGAGGCAGTATTTGAGGGCCACGCATTACAGGAGCAACCCGAGCCTGCGCGCGCCTTCGAAGAAGATGAGGAATTTGCGGCGCCAAAGAGACGGGGCTTCTTCTCCATGTTCCGCCGCTCGTAAATTCGAATCAAACATTACGGCTATTTGCCGCGGAAAGACAGCGGGGCTGAGAGGCAAATTTGGCCCGTTCAAGCCAACCCAAGGCTTGAACGGGCAAGCAATACTGCTGTATAGCGGTATAATTTGTGCGAATCCGGACCGAAAAAAGGAGAGCCCAGTCTACGGGAGAAACTTGTGACGGACAACCTTAGCTTAGATGATCTCTACAAAATGACGGTCTACATATACGGCGAACAGAACGCGCACCGGCCTACTAGCGCAACATTCTCGCATTTTGTCGAGGTCTGTGGAATGCTCACGGTCCACGCGAGAAAGAAAAAAAAGAAGAGATTACCTTTGTGGATTCTCTGTGCAAGGCGCTGGGTTGGTATTTCCCGCTAATGGCGAAATTCAAAATTACCAGTATCGAGGAGCTCATCTTTCGAAAATTTCCCTACTCTTGCCCATACTGTAGGGAAACACCCCACAGGGATGCGAAGTGTAAGAATGTGAAGGGCACGGCGAAATCTGTGGATCATAGTGCGCTCAAAGCGAAATACATCGAACACCACGCCAAACGCCCTGTTGGAATCAACGATTGGCAGAAGATGTTCAACGAAATTTATCCTAGAGACGTCGAGGCCACTGCGCGAAGTATCGTCGGACTATTTGAGGAAATCGGGGAACTAGCCGAGGCAATTAGGGTGTTTGAAAGATATCCGAAATACCTAGCTGGCGAGGCTGCTGATGTCTTCTCTTACCTGATGGGCCTTGCAAACGAATATGACCTGCAAATTCAGCAGGAAGGGCAGCCGTCATTTGATCTCCAGTCGGAATACCTGCAAAGATTTCCCGGCCTCTGCGTCCAGTGTGGGTATCCAGTCTGTGTATGTCCACTGGTTCCTGACTCAACGGTCGGGCGAATGGCCAAAGAGCTAGACCTCCGCGCTGACGATCACCTCTTCGTGGCTTCGATCGAGTTCTTTCGAGAGCAAGCGATCCAAGTATCTAAGCGCGTCCTCGATGAGATAGGTGGAGTAGAAGGTCTCGCGACGAGGTTTCCGTTTGATAGAGGTGAGGCTAATCGCGCTCTCGTCCTGTTCTGTTTGGAAGCCGCCCGAAAGATACAAGACCCGAAAATTGCCGAGACATTCCGGAGTGCCGCCCTGAAAACTGCTACTTCCGTCACCTATGCAGGAAGTCCAAGACGCCCCGAGGATCTAAGCAGCATGATTAATTCCGTAAGTACACTAATGCAGAAGGGCGGCCTTGATGCTATTGGAGTATCGGGACCAGGATCTAAGCCCTTAACGAATAGCATTGGGCAGATTGTTGTTAACGTCGCTCGCCGGGATATAAACACTACGTCGAATGAGAACGTAGACAATAGCATCCGAATGAGCACTATTTACGGGCGAAAATGGGCTGAGCTCTCAGAAAATGTGAGCCTTGATGACCTACGACGTCAGATATCAAAAGCCGTGAGCGCGCTGGAGGCAGAGTCGAAGAGTTATAACAATGAAGAAGCCATGAGAGCGCTTGCTGAAGCGCAGAGTGCTGCCGCAAAAGGCAACGGCCCCAAAGTCCTCGAGGCCCTAGCGAAGGGCGGGTCGTTCTTGCTTGATATCGCTACGAAAGTTGGCGCGGACGTTTTAGCCAAAGTACTTTCGCAGTCCATGGGACTCACCGGGTCCTAACTTGCCTCAGGAAGTTCCATGGCTGGACTGAGATTCCCTGGCGAGTGGCCCATGTCCCGATCAAGATGCGGGGCGCGCCCCTCCCGATGCGGAGTCGGTCGCAACCGGAACCTACGGGACCAGCAGCAGCTTCCCTGTTGTGGCACGGGATTTCAAGGCTTCTTGTGCCTTCGCCGCCTCTGCCAGCGGGAAACTGTGATCGATGCGCAGCTTGAGCGTGCCGCGCTCGATGCGATGAAACACATCCGCCGAGCGAGCTTCCAACTCTTCGCTGCTTTCCACATAATGGGCCAGGCTGGGTCGTGTGAGGAACAACGATCCGCCTAGCGAGAGCTGGATCAGGTCAAATGGAGGCACCGAGCCGCTCGAGGCGCCAAACAGCACCACCATGCCGCGATGCCGCAAGCACTTCAAGGATCGCTCAAATGTGTCCCGGCCCACCGAATCGTAAACAACATCGACTCCGCGTCCGCCGGTAATTTTCTTCACCGCCGGCTCAAAGTCTTCCTGCGAATACAAAATCACATCGTGCGCACCGGCTTCGCGCGCGAGCTTTGCCTTCTCGGGCGTGGACACGGTGGAAATTACATGCGCCCCTGCCTCGACTGCCATCTGTGTCAACAGCAATCCAACCCCGCCCGCACCGGCGTGTACCAGCGCAGTGTCCCCAGCTTTCAGCGGATACGTTGCGGTGCAGAGGTATTGCGCGGTCATGCCCTGCAACAGGCCGGCGGCTGCCTGCTCAAATGTGACCTTGGCGGGAACAGCGACCAGCGCTGTCTCGGGAACGACAGCGAACTCCGCATAGGCACCCAGGGACGTACACCAGGCCACCCGATCCCCCACGCGAAAACGCTCCACGTTGCCGCCGACGGCGACGACAATGCCCGCGGCCTCCTGCCCCAGCGTAAGCGGCAACGGCGCGGCATAAACACCCTCGCGATAGTAGATGTCGATGAAGTTGACGCCGATGGATTTGACTTCCACCAGCACCTGTCCGGCAGCGGGTGCAGGACGATCCAATTCGACCGCATGGATCGCTTCCGGTCCACCGGTCTTGGTGATTTGAATAGCTTTCATGGGCTGCCTCAACTGGGTGTGAAGGAAGATGCAGCAGGCAGAGAATTACTCTCCGCGCAGGATGCTGGCTTCTCCCGATGCATTCAAGCGAATGACTCGGTCAATCGTATACGGAGCACGTCCCTGCCCCTGATAGAAATGCCGCACCAGCAGTTCGC